>NZ_JBYSYM010000008.1:0-205587 GCF_058783375.1 Acidovorax sp. FW305-C-20-28
CGCTGTTTCTTTGCCTACTTTCTTTTTGCGCAAAAAGAAAGTAGGTGCGCCGCCGGGCGCACATCCCGGCCTCCGCCTTCAATCAAAGCACACCGCTAAAAGCAGTGGCAGATGCACCGCAGATCTTTCACCACAAACAGCAGTCAACCCGCCAGCGGCATCACCAACTGCGCCCGCAACCCACCTTCAGGCCGGTTGTGCAGACTCAGCCGACAGCCGTCACGCTCCGCCAGATCACGCGCAATGGCCAGCCCCAGCCCATAACCGGCAGTGCGCGCCGGCAGCTCGCCCGCCATGGCATGGGGGGATGCGGGCGCCTGCGAATCCTGCGATAGCCGCACCCAGGGCTCCAGGGCCTGCTCCAGCTGCGCCTCGGGAATACCGGGCCCCGAATCGTCGATGTGCAGCACCACGCCCTCGGGCAGGGCGTGCACGGTGAGGGTGGCGCCGCCGCCATGGCGCACGGCATTGCCCACCAGGTTGCCGATCACGCGGCGCAGCGCGGCCGTGCGGGCGCGCACGCGCACGGGCATGTCGCTGCCAGGTGGCAGCAGCTCCACCGGCTGGCCCTGGTCGGCCAGATCGTCCACCAGGGCCTGGAGCAAAGCCACCAGGTCGATGGAGCGGGCCTCGCTGCCCTCGTGCTGCTCGCGCAGCACCGCCAGGGTGTCGCCGATCATCTCGTCCATCTCGCGGATGTCGTTGATCGCGGCCTGCTGGGCAGGTCCCTCGGGCCACTGGGCCACACGCATGCGCAGCCGCGTGAGGGGGGTGCGCAGGTCGTGCGACACGGCGGCCATGTGCAGGCCGCGCGCGTCGAACTGCTCCTTGAGGCGCTGCGACATCTGGTTGAACACCTGGGCGGCGTTGCGCACTTCCGCAGTGCCCAGGGTCTCGTCGATCACGGGCGGCTTGCCGCCCTTGTCGATGTTCTGCGACAGCGCGCTGGCCGCATGGGACAGACGCAGCATGGGGCGCGACAGCCAGCGCGCGCCCAGGAAGGCTGCCACGCCGATCAGCACGAAGCGGATGCCATAGTCCATCCACAGCGAATTCATGGGCATGGGGCCGCCCACGCGCGGCGGGTTGCCCGCCGTGAAGGGATTGGGGCCCCGGCCTTCGCTGCCCGCAGCCGTACCGCCTGGCGGCTGCAGGGGCGGCGGTGGGGCCATGCGTTCACCGCCCATGGGCGGCGGACCGCCTGGGCCCATCCCTGGCCCTGGCCTGGGCGGTCCGCCCGGCACGCCGGCCCCGGTGATCGGGTTGCCGGGCGGCAGCGTGGCCAGGGGCGGCAGGCGCGACAGCGTGGTGGACAGGTCCTGCTGGTGGCGCAGCTTGGTGACCGTGAGGTAGGCCACCAGGTGGCTGCCCGCCAGCGCCACCCACATCAGGATGAACAGGCGCAGGAACAGCGTGTCCAGGCGGCGCCAGTTCCAGCGTCGGCCTGGGTGCGCAGGTTTCACCGCTGCACCTCGACGTCGAACAGATAGCCCTCTCCGCGCATGGTGCGTATCAGCGGTCGGTCGCGCTGGCCATCGCCGAGCTTGCCACGCAGCCGCGAGACGGCCAGGTCGATGCTGCGGTCGCTCACCACCACGCCCGGGGCACGCGAGAGGTCCAGCAGCCGGTCGCGGCTGAGCACCTTGCCGGCGTGGGCGGTGAAGGCTTCGAGCAAGCGGAACTCGGCGCTGGAGAGGGCCACCATGGTGCCGTCGGGCGAGACCAGTTCGCGCCGCAGCCGGTCGAAGGTCCAGCCCTCGAAGCGCACCTGGGGTGCATCGGCCTGCGGCGCAGGGGCGGCACCGCGCCGCAGCACGGCCTTGATGCGCGCCACCAGCTCGCGCGGCTCGAAGGGCTTGGCCAGGTAGTCGTCGGCCCCGAGCTCCAGCCCCAGCACGCGTGACATGGGGTCGCCCTGGGCGGTGAGCACGATCACCGGCAACTGGCCATGGTCGCGCCGCACCCACTGGCACAGGGACAGGCCGTCCTCGTCGGGCAGCATCAAATCGAGCAGCACCACGTCGAAGCCTTGGCGCGCCAGCGCGGCGCGCATGCCCCGGCCATCGCCCACGGCCTCGGTGGAAAAGCCGAAGTTGCCCAGGTAGTCGAGCAGCAGGGTGCGGATGGCGGGATCGTCATCCACCAGCAGGCAGCGGGTCATGCGGAGGTCTTTGGCAGTGGAGGGGCTGAAGTTAGCACAACAGCCCCGTCGGATTCAGGATGCCGCCTGGGGCGTGGCCACCCCCAGCAGCGCATGCAGGCGCGGGCTGGTGGTCGTGTACTGCAGCGCCACCTTGTCGCCGGTGAGGGCCTCGGCTGCGGCAAAGGCGGCCAGCGTGGCTTCGTGGAAGCCGCACAGGATGAGCTTGCGCTTGCCCGGGTAGGTGTTGATGTCGCCCACGGCGTAGATGCCGGGCACGCTGGTGCGGAAGCTGGCGGTGTCCACCACCAGTTGCTTGCGCTCGATGGCGATGCCCCAGTCGGCAATCGGGCCCAGGCGCGGGGAGATGCCCAGCGCGGCGATCAGGCAGTCGAGCGGCTCGTTGGCGGTCTGGCCTTCGGTGTCCACCACCTGCAACGCGGCCAGGCGCCCGGCCTCGGCCACCACACCGGTGATCTGGCCCACGATGACCTCGATGCGGCCCGCATCGCGCAGGGCCTGCAACTGCTGCAGTTGGTCGGCCGGTGCCTGGAAAGCATCACGCCGGTACAGCAGGCGGATGCTGGCCGGCGCCTCGGCCGCGGGCAGGGCTGCGAGCGCGATGGCATGCGCCACGGCGGCATCGTCGCCGCCGTGCACCACCACGCGCTGGCCGGCCACCGGGGTGCCGGCAGGCAGGTGCTGGTAGTGCACCTGCGTGCCCACCCAGGGTTCGATGCCCTCGACCTTGAGCGTGCGCGGCACAAAGGCGCCCACACCGGCGGCAATGAAGACCGTGCGCGCCAAAAGCGCCCGGCCCTGGCTGGTGGTCACGAGGATGCGGCCATCGTCCTGCAGCGCCACGGAGGCCACCAGGGTGCCTAGGTGCCAGTGTGGCTTGAACGGTGCGATCTGCTGCAGCAGCAAGGCTGCCAGCTCGCGCCCGCTGCACACGGGCACGCCAGGGATGTCGTAGATGGGCTTGTCGCCGTACAGCTCCACGCACTGGCCGCCGGCATGGGGCAGTGCGTCGATCACATGGGCGGTGATGCCCTGCAGGCCGAGCTGGAAGACCTGGAACAGGCCCACGGGGCCTGCGCCGATGACCACGGCATCCGTGGCGATGGGAGAGGAGGGCTGCGTGGGCGTGGACACCGGGGGCGAAGGTGCGATGTCGCTCAGCGGGCCAGCTCGTTGACCTTGCCAGGCTTGCCGTTCCACTCGTCGGCGTCGGGCAGGGCGGGCTTGCGCTTGGTGATGCTCTTCCAGCCGTCGGCAAAGGCCAGATCGGCGTTGATCTTGATGAAGGCGATCTGGTCGGCCGGCAGGTCTTCTTCGGCAAAGATGGCGTTGGCCGGGCACTCGGGGATGCAGACGGCGCAGTCGATGCACTCATCGGGATCGATGACGAGCATGTTCGGGCCTTCACGGAAGCAGTCGACGGGGCAGACGTCCACACAATCGGTGTACTTGCACTTGATGCAGTTTTCGGAAACGACGTGGGTCATGACGGGGCGTGTGTGGGTCGGTGAAAACCCTCGATTTTAGAAGCTTTCACCGGCCTTGGGTTGCGAGGACCAGGGGTCTTCAGGGGTGACCCATGGTTTTTGGAGAGGCAAATGCGCTCTGGTTGCGAATGCGGATCAATTAACCAGCACGGCACCGGCCGTTTTGTGGCTCGCTGTGTCCACCAGGATCAGCGAACCGAGCACGCGCGCCTGGGCGAAGGAGGCGGCGGGCAGGGGCTCCTGCAGCAGCAGCTCCACATGGCCGATGGCGTTGGGGTCGAGCTGCGTGGCAGCCTCCTCGGCCAGGGTATTGATGTCCAGGCGGTGCACCACGCGCTTGACCTTGGCCTTGACCCAGCGGTGGCCGTGCAGGGCCCAGTACACGCGGCCGGCGACCAGGGGTTCGTCGTCCATCCAGGCGACGGTGGTCAGCAGCTCGCGGCTGGCGGGCCAGGCGGGCACGGCGGCGGGCGTGTCGAAATCGTCGTCGGCGGCTGCCGCGGCCGCGGGGGCGGCCAGGATCCAGTCACCGCGCGAGACGTCCACCTCGCGGTCGAGGATGATGCCGGCGCTCTGGCCTGCGTCCACGCCCGTGGGGCGGCGCGCATGGTCCAGCACCTGGGCCACGGTGGCGATCTGCCCGCTCGGGAAGATCTGCACGGCCGTGCCGGGTGCCACGCTGCCTGCGGCCACGCGGCCCCAGAACACGCGGCGGCCCTGCGAGGTGTCTGACGAGGACGAGAATTTTTCGACCCACTGCACCGGGAAGGCCAGCGCCAGGCCCGTGTCGGCCGGCGTGTTGGGCAACTGCTCCAGCACGGCGAGCAAGGTGGGGCCGTTGTAGCCGCACCAACCGGCGTGGGCATCCACCACGTTCCAGCCCCTCAGGGCCGATACCGGCACCGTGGCGCGCACAGCGATGCCCGCGGCCTCGGCGAATTTGGCGAGGGCCGCGCTGATGTGGGCGAAGGCCAGGGCCGGGTCGGCCACGGCGTCGAGCTTGTTCACGGCGAACACCAGCGAGTGCACGCGCAGCAGATGGGCCAGCAGCGAGTGGCGGCGGGTCTGCGGCAGCAGCGCGAGGGCGGGGTTCTGCCAGTCGAGCTTGGTCGCATCGACCAGCACCACGGCGGCGTCGGCGCTGCTCGCGGCGGTGACCATGTTGCGCGTGTACTGCTCATGACCGGGCGCGTCGCCGATGATGAACTTGCGCTCTTCGGTGGCGAAATAGCGGTAGGCCACGTCGATGGTGATGCCCTGCTCGCGCTCGGCCGAGAGGCCGTCGGTCAGCAGGGCCAGGTCGGTCTCGCCCTGGCGCTGCACGCCGGCCAGGTGGTCCTGCAGCACGGCCTTGCTGTCCACCAGCAGGCGGCCGATCAGCGTGCTCTTGCCGTCATCGACGCTGCCGCAGGTGATGAACTTGAGGGCCGATGCGTGGTTGTTGCCCTGGGTGCCGGCGGCCGGTGTGCTTGCTTGTGCGGTGGTCATCAGAAATACCCGTCCTTCTTGCGCTTTTCCATCGAGGCATCGCTCGTCTTGTCGTCCATGCGGGTCGCACCGCGCTCGCTCACATCGGCGGCCAGGGTCTCGATGACGATCTCGCCCGGCGTGGCCGCCGTGCTTTCCACCGGTGCGGTGCAGGTGATGTCGCCCACGGTGCGAAAACGCACGTCGCGCGTCTGCACCGTCTCGCCTTCGCGCGGTGGGGTCAGCTCGGTCACGGGCATCAAGAGGCCCTTGCGGTCCACCACCTCGCGCTTGTGCGTGTAGTAGATGCTGGGCAGGCCGATCTGCTCGCGGTCGATGTACTGCCACACATCGAGTTCGGTCCAGTTGCTGATGGGGAACACGCGAAAGTGCTCGCCGGGCTGCAGCCGGGTGTTGAACAGGGTCCACAGCTCGGGGCGCTGGGCCTTGGGTTGCCATTGGCCGAAGCTGTCGCGGTGCGAGAAGATGCGCTCCTTGGCGCGGGCCTTCTCTTCGTCGCGGCGGGCGCCACCGATCAGCGCGTCGAAGCGGAACTCCTCGATGGCTTCGAGCAGCGTGACCGACTGGTGCACGTTGCGGCTCTCGCCCGGGTGGGCCAGGCGCACCGTGCCGCGCGCCATGGAATCTTCCACGCTGCGCACGATGAGCTCGGCGCCCAGCTCCTTGGCGCGGGAATCACGGAAGTCTGTGACCTCGGGGAAGTTGTGGCCCGTGTCGATCATGAGCAGCGGGTAGGGAATGCGGCCCGCGCCGAAGGCCTTCTCCGCGCACTTGAGCATCACCAGCGAATCCTTGCCGCCCGAAAACAGCAGGGTGGGGCGCTCGAAGGCAGCGGCCACCTCGCGCAGGATGAAGATGGTTTCCTCTTCCAGGGCGTCGAGGTGCGAATTGTTCAGGTGGTAGCTCATGTTCTTGTTCTGCAGCAGCGCGTCGTCGGTGCGGGCGTTCATGGTCGGTTCTGCGGTGGTTTCAATGCGCGATGTGCAGGCCGCACTCGCGGTTCTCTTCGCCCTTGGTGGGGTCCACGTAGTCGAAGTTGTTGGGCAGGCCGTGCTTCTGGCAGTACTCGTACAGCTCCTTGGACGACCAGTGCAGCAGCGGCGCCACCTTGATGAGGCCATCGGGGTTGATGCTCACCGGGTCCATCTGCGCGCGCACGGCGGTGTCGCTGGCGCGCAGCGCGGTGAACCAGACCTTGGGGGCCGTCTCGCGCAGGGCGCGGGCAAAGGGTTCGAGCTTCACTTCCTCGGTGAAGGCCGCGTGGCGCGGATCGTCCAGCCCCGGCGTGGCACCTTCCACGGCTTCGCGGTGCGCGCGCGAGCGGCGTGGCAGGTAGATCTTGAGGTTCAGGCCCAGCTGCTTCGTCACCTCGTCGGCAAAGCGGTAGGTGGCCTCGGTGTTATAGCCGTTGTCCATCCACACCACCGGCACATCGGGCTGCACGCGGCTGACCATGTGCAGGATCACGGCCTCGAAGGGGCGGAAGTTGGTGGTGACGATGGGGCTTTGGCCCAGGCCCAGGGCCCAGGTGACGAGGCCTTCGGCGTTGCGGCCGAGTTCGGCGTTGACGGATGCGAGATCGAATTGGCTCATGGTGTGTGGGGTGTGGCTGGGCCCGGGCCTGGCTTACGCTGCGGCCTTGTCGGCAAAGATCGGCTGGGGGTGGACCGCGTCACCCTGGTAGAAGCCGGAGAATCTCTCGAACTGGCGCTGGGCGTCGGCCGGGTCCACGCCATCGCGCAGCACGGCCGACGAGAAGCCCGTGCGCTGCATCTGCACCAGTTGGTCGATCAGCACGTCGCCCGTGGCGCGGATGTCGCCCGCAAAGCCGCGGCGGCGGCGCAGCAGAAAGGCCTGGCTGAAGGCGCGGCCATCGGTGAAGCTGGGGAAGTGCAGGTCCACACGCTCCACACCGTCGAGGGCGAGCTTGAGCGCATCGGCATCGTTGGCCAGCGCGACGGTGCGTGGGTCGCCTTCGGCCGGTGCCTGGTGGTCTTGGGATGCAAGAATCTTCATGGGGATATTTATCTCTTCTTGTCAGGCGGCAGCCACGGCCGCGTCTTCCTTGTGGCGGGCGGTTTTGGCGGCTTCCTTGAACGGGTCCAGGCCGGTGCGGCGCACGGTGCTCTGGAAGGTCTCGCCGCTTTCGCGCAGGTCGCGGTAGGTGCCGAGCACCGCCTCGATCACGTCGGGCACTTCGGCTGCCGAGAACGAGGGGCCGATCACTTTGCCGGCCACGGCCGGGCCTGAGAGCTCGGAGCCGTCCGAGCCGCCCAGCGTGACCTGGTACCACTCCTTGCCGTCCTTGTCCACGCCCAGGATGCCGATGTGGCCGCTGTGGTGGTGGCCGCAGCTGTTGATGCAGCCGCTGATGTGCAGGTCGATCTCGCCCAGGTCGTCGAGTTCGTCGAGGTCCTGGTAGCGCTGGGTGATGGCTTCAGCGATGGGCAGCGAGCGGGCGTTCGCCAGCGCGCAGAAGTCGCCGCCGGGGCAGGCGATCATGTCGGTGAGCAGTTGCACGTTGGCGCTGGCCAGGCCCAGGGCCTTGGCTTCCTGCCACAGCTCGAACAGGCGGCTGGCGTGCACCCAGGGCAGCAGCACGTTCTGGTCGTGCGTCACGCGGGCTTCGCCGGCGGAGTACTTGTCCACCAGATCGGCCAGGGCCACGAGCTGTTCGCTGGTGGCATCGCCGGGCGACTGGCCGGGGCGCTTGAACGACAGGGTCACGGCGCGCAGCTGCGCATTCTTGTGCGCGTGCACGTTGCGCTGCAGCCAGCGGCCGAAGGCCACGTGCTCGGTGGCCTGGGCCTTGAGCGCGGTGTCGAGTGCGGCCGGTTCCGCGTCGGCGATGTCGGCCAGAACGGGGGGCACGAAGCAGGCGGCCACGCGGTCGAACTCGGCCTGGGGCACGGTGTGGGGGCCACCGTCGATCTCCATGATCTGGCGGTACTCTTCTTCCACATCATCGATGTACTGCTGGCCTTCGGACTTGACCAGGATCTTGATGCGTGCCTTGTACTTGTTGTCGCGGCGGCCGTGCTCGTTGTACACGCGCACGATGGCCTCGATGTAGTTCATGATCTGGTTCCAGGGCAGGAACTCGCGGATCACGGTGCCCACCACCGGGGTGCGGCCCATGCCGCCGCCCACGAAGACCTTGAAGCCGATTTCGCCGGCTTCATTGCGGGCCATGTGCAGGCCCACGTCGTGCCAGCCAGTGGCGGCCCGGTCATCGGCGGCGCCGCTGATGGCGATCTTGAACTTGCGCGGCAGGAAGGCGAACTCGGGGTGCAGCGTGGTCCACTGGCGCAGGATCTCGGCGTAGGGGCGCGGGTCGATCAGCTCGTCCACGGCGATGCCGGCCAGGGCATCGGTGGTGGTGTTGCGGATGCAGTTTCCGCTGGTCTGGATGCCGTGCATGTCCACGCTGGCCAGCAGGTCCATCACGTCGGCACTTTTCGACAGCGGGATCCAGTTGAACTGCACATTGGTGCGCGTGGTGAAGTGCGCGCAGTTCTTGGGCAGGAAGGTGGTGCCCAGCAGGCCCTGGCCCTCCATGGCGGCCTTGAACACCGCCGCTTCGGGCTCGTCGTAGTCCCGTGCGATGGTGGCCAGCACGCGCAGTTGGCGGCTGGCGATCTCGCCGTAGGGCACGGCCACGCGCAGCATGGGCGCATAGCGCTGCACGTACCAGCCGTTCTGCAGGCGCAGCGGGCGGAAATCGTCCTCGGTCAGCTTGCCGGCCTGCCAGCGCTCGAGCTGGTCGCGGAACTGGTGCGAGCGCTGGTGGACGAACTGCTTGTCGAATTCTGTGTATTGGTACATCGTCGTGGGCTTAGATCAATATGAGTTTGGCGCCCGCCCAGGCCAGCAGGACGGACAGGGCAGAGCGGATCAGGCGCTCGGGCGTGCGGGTGACCAGGCGGGAGCCCAGCCAGATGCCCGGCAGCGAGCCAGCCAGCAATTGTGCAAGCAAACCCCAATCCACGGAGCCAAGAGAGGCATGGCCCAGGCCCGCCACCAGGGTGAGCGGCACGGCGTAGGCGATATCGGCGCCGATGATGCGCGGCAGCGGCAGCAGGGGGTAGACCAGCAGCAGCACGGTGACGCCGATGGCGCCGGCGCCGACCGAGGTGAAGGTGACCAGGGTGCCGATGACGGCGCCCAGCAGCACGGGCAGACTCCAGTGGCGCGGGCGCGTGGCCTGCTCGGCATTGGCCTGGCGCAGGGCCTGCTCGGCGGCCTGGCGCTGGCGCGAAAAGGCAATCACCTTGTACAGCGTGGCAGCCGCCGTGAGCAGCAGGGCAAAGCCCAGCGTGGTGGTCATGATGCGCTGGGCCTGGGCGCTGGCCGGCCCCAGTTCCTTGAGCGCCCACAGTGCCAGGATGGCCGCCGGGATGCTGCCCGCGCACAGCTGGCCCACCACGCGCCAGGGCACCAGGCGCTGGCGTGCCATGCTCACGGTGCCGCCCATCTTGGTGAAGGCGGCGAACAGCAGGTCGGTGCCGATGGCCAGGTGCGGCTTGATGCCGAAGAAGAAGATCAGCACCGGCGTCATCAGCGAGCCGCCACCCACACCGGTCAGGCCGACGATGAGGCCGACCGCAAACCCCGCAAAGACAAACGCCAGATCGTGCATGGCAGGGAATGTAAGAGTGCTCCTTATGAAAGCAAACTATTGTTTTGTCCTGCCCTTATGCGGATAAGCTTATGCGCCAATGTGGGCGCGGGTTTTCTCTGGGCTTGATGGGGGTTCCGCGAATGTTGCAAGTTGCTTACACCTTGGCAAGGCGCTCGGCCCCCAGGGCCCTGGCGAGCTTGGCATCGAGTGGCAGAGGCTCCCCCTGCAGCCGTGCCGCGAGCAACTCGCCGCACAGCACCGACAGGGTCAGCCCGCGCGCGCCCATGGCCGTGCAGGCCCACAGGCCGGGCAGGGCCGCCGCATCGACTGGGCCCACCACGGGCAGCCGGTCGTGCAGGGTGCAGCGCACGGCGGCCCAGGTGCGCAGGTGGCCGGCCGGGGCCGCAAAGGCTGCCTGCAGGCGTTCAGCAGCAGGCGGCAGCAGGCCCTGCATCTTGGCGAAGTTGGCGGTGTGGGCCTCCTGCTGCTCGGCGGGCGTCGGGGGCAGGGCGGTCAGGCCGCGCTCGAAGGTCGACCCCATGATCCAGGCGCGCGGGGTGTCGCCGTCGCCGGACAGAGGAAAGTCGGGCACCAGGTTGCCATTTCCGTTGAGTGGGAAGGGGGCCAGCGGGGCTTCGCCCGCGGCATAGGTGCCCACCGAGACCTGCCCGCGCAGGGCCTGCAGCGGCCAGTGGTTGTCCAGCAGTGTGCGGCTGTCGGCCCCTGCGGCGATCACCACCACCGGGGCCTCGGCCAGCACCCGGCAGGTGGCATCCAGCGCCTGCCAGGGGCCGTCGGCTCCCTCCTTGCGCTGCAGGCGGGACACGTGGCTGCCTCCTTGCCAGGTGATGCCGGGCTGGGCCAGCAATTGGCCCACCAGGCGCGCGGGGCGCAGCCAGCCCGCATGGGGGTGCCAGTTGGCAGGGGTGCCCGCGGGCAGTTGCGCCTGTGCCAGGGTGGCGTCGCTGGCCGGCTGGCTCCAGTCGGCGCCCGCGCCCTCGGCCCAGCTTGCCGGCAGGGCCTTGTTGCGCGCCTTGTCGGCGGCATGCCGTTCCAGCACGCCGGTCTGGCCGAAATCCAGCCCCTCGCGCAGCAACGCGCGGGCCTGGGCCAGGGTGGCACGCACGCCGCTGCGCGACAGGCGCGAGAGCAGGCTGTCGTCGGGCGAGACATGGGGCGCGAACACGCCGGCGGGCAGGCCCGATGCGCCAGCGGCCGGCACTTCGGCGTGGTCCAGCAGCTGTACGCGCCAGCCGCGCCGCGCCAGGCTGGCGGCCGTGGCCGCGCCGGCCACGCCACCGCCGATCACGATGCAGTCCCCGGGAAGCCGGGGTGGCGGCTCCGCATGCGCCTGCGCCGCGGTGCGTGGCTCCCAGTGCGGGTTGTAGGTGGCGTGCAGGTTGTCGCGCTTGGGCGGCACACCGGGCGCACGCGTGACCTCGAAGCCGCACTGGGCCAGCGCATCGCGCACGGCGCGCGCAATGGTCCAGGTGGCCAGGCGCGTGCCGCGCCGGCAGCAGCGCGCCACGGCTTTCAGGGTGTGGCTGTCCCAGATCCCGGGGTTGCGCTGGGGACTGAAACCATCGAGGTAGATGGAATCCGCCGTGGGCAGCTGCTGGCGCAGCATGGCCTGGGTGTCGCCCACATACAGGGTGAGCAGCACCCGCCCGCCCTCGAAGCTGAGCCGATGGACACCGGGCAGCAGGCCCCACCACTGGGCATGCAGTTCCCGCGCCAGCGGCGCCAGATCGGGGTGGACGGTGGTGGCGCGCAGCAGGTCCCCGGCCCCCACGGGCCAGGCCTCGGTGGAGACGAAGTGCAGCAGCGTGCAGCGCGCGGGATCGGCACGCCAGGAGGCCCAGGTCACCAGGAAGTTCAGGCCGAAGCCGAACCCGGTTTCCAGGATGCGCCATTGCGTTTGCCCGGCCCATGCCGCAGGCAGACCGCAGCCGTGCAGGAAGACCTGGCGGGCCTGCGTGAGGCCGCCGTTTTCACTGTGGTAGCGGTCGCCGAAGCGGGGGCTGTAGGGGGTGCCGTCCGGCAGCCATTCGACAGGCTCGGACATGAAGGACGGGGGCGCTGTTTATGGGCTGGGGGGCACGTAGCCCGCAGCCGCATCGGCGCCGCCGCCGAAGAAGTGGTTTTCCATCTGGCGTGCCAGGTACTGGCGGGCGCGGGCGTCTGCCAGGTTCAGGCGGTTCTCATTGACCAGCATGGTCTGGTGCTTGAGCCAGCCGGCCCAGGCCTCCTTGCTCACGCTTTCCCAGATGCGCTTGCCCAACTCGCCTGGATAGGGGGGGAAATCCAGGCCTTCGGCTTCCTTGCCGAGCTTGATGCATTGAACGGTACGTGCCATGGGGGATTTCCTTGTGCTCAGATAGTTTCGGTATAAAGAACTGAAATCTTAGTTGTTTCAGTTTTGATGGAGGCCTTCCAGAATGCGGTCCATCGGTGCTTGGCACCCATCCGCATCCCATCAAAGAGGCTCTCCATGAATTTTCGCCGCGACTTTATCAAGTTTCCTGCCGCCGCCGCTCTGGTGGGCAGCTTGGCCCTGACGGCATTGCCGTCGTTTGCCCAGTCCGTGACCCTGCTCAACGTCTCGTACGACCCCACCCGCGAGCTGTATGTGGACTTCAACCAGGCCTTTGCCAAGTACTGGAAAGGCAAGACCGGCCAGGACGTGACGATCAAGCAGTCGCATGGCGGCTCGGGCAAGCAGGCACGCTCCATCATCGACGGGCTCGATGCCGATGTGGCCACCCTGGCCCTGGCCGGCGACACCGACGCGCTGAACGCCAATGGCGGCTGGATCCCCAAGGACTGGCAAAAGCGCCTGCCGCACAACAGCTCGCCCTACACATCGACCATCGTGCTGGTGGTGCGCCAGGGCAACCCCAAGGGCATCAAGGACTGGGACGACCTCATCAAGCCCGGTATCAGCGTGATCACGCCCAACCCCAAGACCTCGGGCGGCGCACGCTGGAACTACCTGGCCGCCTGGGAGTTCGCCAAGCGCAAGCTGGGCGGCGATGCCAAGGCCAAGGACTTCGTGGCCAAGCTCTATGGCAACGTGCCCGTGCTGGACACCGGTGCGCGCGGCTCCACCATCACCTTCGCCCAGCGCAACCAGGGTGACGTGCTGATCGCCTGGGAGAACGAGGCCTACCTGCTGGAAAAGGAATTCGGCACCAAGTTCGACGTGATCGCGCCGTCGCTCTCCATCCTGGCCGAGCCCGCCGTGACCGTGGTGGACAAGAACGTGGACAAGAAGGGCACCCGTGCCATCGCCGAGGAATACCTCAAGTACCTGTACACCGAAGAGGGCCAGGACATCGCCGGCAAGCACTTCTACCGCCCCGCCGTGTCCGAGAAGGCCAAGGCCAAGTACGCCAAGCAGTTTCCCAAGCTGAACCTGTTCACCATCAACGACGCCTTTGGCGGCTGGGACAAGGCGGCCAAGGACCACTTCGCCGACAACGCCAGCTTCGACCAGATCTACACCAAAAAGTAACTTCACCCCGAGGCGGCCCCCGGGTCGCCTCACCGCCTCCCCCTCAAGGGGCGCCACCCGTGGCCCGGCAAAGCCGGATCCACGGTGGCGCTTGCAGAGCTACGCCCTTACGAATTGCCTGACCCTATGTCCGCCCTTCTCATTGCCGGCAGTCCGTCGGAACGCTCACGCTCCGCAGCGTTGCTGGACGCCGTGGCCCAGCGCCTGTCGGGCCGTGGCGCGCTGGTGGACCGCATCCACATCCGCGACCTGTCGCCAGAGGCCCTGCTGCTGGCCGACTTTGCCCACCCCACGGTGGTGGGCGCCATCGATCAGGTGGCCCAGGCCCGGGTGCTGGTAGTGGCCACCCCGGTCTACAAGGCCGCCTACAGCGGCGTGCTCAAGGTCTTTCTGGACCTGCTGCCGCAGACCGCGCTCAAGGGCAAGACCGTGCTGCCCCTGGCCACCGGCGGCAGCCCGCACCACATGCTGGCGCTGGACTATGCGCTGCGGCCCGTGCTGCAGTCGCTCGGCGCCAAGAGCATCCTGCCCGGCATCTATGCCACCGACGCCCAGGTGGCCCTCACGCCCGAAGGCGCCTACGACCTGCATGCCGACATCGCCGCGCGCCTGGACGATGCCGTGAACGTGCTCATCACCGAGAACCTGCGCCCCCCTGCGGCCCAGGCCGGCCGCTTCGCGCCGGTGCACTTCTCGCAGGTGCGATGTAGCGTCTGACGCAAAAGGGGCTGCCAGCGCCTTTCAGGTGACTGGTGGCGTCCGCCTCCTTCCTCTCCGTTTCCTTCCTGTTTTCGGGCCGCTGACCGCCATTGCGGGCAGGCCGGGCCGCTGCATGCCCAGACATTGCTGAAAGACACATCGCCATGACACAAGCTTCCATCCTTTCTTCGCGCCGCCGCCAGGTGGTCCTCTCCAGCCTGGCAGCCGCCGCTTTTGCCGCCGCGGGCGGCCAGGCCCTGGCCCAGTCTTCGGGCCGCGTGCTGCGCATCGGCCACCAAAAGGGCTGGCTCTCCATCCTCAAGGGCCGGGGCACGCTCGAAAAACGCCTGGCCCCGCTGGGCGTGAAGGTCAGCTGGACCGAGTTCAACGCTGGTCCGGTGCAGCTCGAAGCCCTGAACGTAGGCTCCATCGACTTCGGTGATGTGGGCGAGGCCCCACCCATCTTTGCCCAGGCTGCCGGCGCCCCGCTGGTGTATGCCGGCGCCACGGTGCCGCGCCCGGCGCTGGAGGCGGTGATCGTGCCCAAGGATTCCGCCATCCGCAGCGTGGCGGACCTCAAGGGCAAGCGTGTGGCCTACAACAAGGGCTCCAACGTGCAGTATTTCCTGGTCAAGCTGCTGGAGAAGAACGGCCTGAAGTACGGCGACGTGCAGTCCATCTTCCTGGCGCCCGCGGACGCGCGCGCCGCCTTCGAGAAGGGGGCGGTCGATGCCTGGATCATCTGGGACCCCTTCCTCGCCGCCGCGCAGAAGACGCTGGATGCGCGCCTGCTGGTCGATGCCACGGGCATCGTCAACAACCGCGCCTACTACTTCACCTCGCGCGACTACGCCACGCGCAATGCCGATGTGCTGCGCATCGCCATCGAAGAAGTCAACGCCATCGACACCTGGGCGTCGAAGAACCAGTCGGCGGCAGCGGCCGAGCTGACCACGGTGCTGGGCCTGGACCGCAGCATCACCGAGCTGTACCTGAGCCGTGCGAAGTTCGGCACGGCCCCGGTGACGCGCGAGATCATCGCCGAGCAGCAGTCGATTGCCGACACCTTCTTCGAGCTCAAGCTCATCCCCAAGAAGCTCAACCTGCTGCACGCCGCGCCCGTGGACCTCAGCGCATCCTGATCCCCGGGAGCCTGTATGCACACCCCCATGCCTTTCCCCCTGCACGCGCAACTGCGCCGCGTGCTGTGCGTGACGGCCGGCGCCTGGGGCCTGCCCACCCGGCCGCGCTGCGCGGGTGTGGGCGCTCCCCGGTTCGGCTTCGCCATCTCCTACTGAAGCAATAACAAAGAGGTTTCCCATGCAGATCTTCTGGTTCATCCCGACCCACGGCGACAGCCGTTACCTGGGCACCTCCAAGGGCGCGCGCCAGCTCACGCACGACTACCTGCAGCAGGTGGCCGTGGCGGCCGACAGCCTGGGCTACGAAGGCGTGCTCATCCCCACGGGCCGCTCCTGCGAGGACCCTTGGGTCATCGCGTCGAGCCTGATCGCTGTGACCAAAAAGCTCAAGTTCCTGGTCGCCGTGCGCCCCGGCCTGCACCAGCCCGCACTGGCGGCGCGCATGGCAGCCACCTTCGACCGGTTGTCGGGCGGGCGTCTGCTCATCAACCTGGTGACCGGCGGCGACCAGAGCGAGTTGGAGGGGGACGGCGTGTTCCTGGACCACGCCACGCGCTATGAGCAGTCGGCCGAGTTCATCCGCATCTGGCGCGAGATCATGGCGCGCAGCCACACGGGAGAGACCTATGACTTCGAGGGCCGGCACCTCACGGTGAAGGGCGCCAAGCTGCTGTTCCCGCCCGTGCAGCAGCCGCATCCGCCGGTGTACTTCGGCGGCTCGTCCGAAGCCGCGCACGACCTGGCGGCCGAGCAGGTGGAGACCTACCTGACCTGGGGCGAACCCCCGGCCGAGGTGGCCAAGAAGGTGGCTGACGTGCGGGCACGGGCGGCCAAGCAGGGCCGCACGGTGAAATTCGGCATCCGTCTGCACGTCATCGTGCGCGAGACCGATGCACAGGCCTGGGCTGCGGCCGAGGAACTCATCAGCCACGTGGACGATGCCACCGTGGTGCGCGCCCAGGCGGTGTTCGCGCGCATGGACTCCGAAGGCCAGCGGCGCATGGCGCGCCTGCATGCCGGCGGTGCCAAGCGTTCGCGCGCTGACCTGGAGATCAGCCCCAACCTGTGGGCCGGCGTGGGCCTGGTGCGCGGCGGCGCGGGCACGGCATTGGTGGGCGACCCCGAGACCGTGGCTGCGCGCATCACCGAATACGCGGCCCTGGGGCTCGATACCTTCGTGCTCTCGGGCTACCCGCACCTGGAGGAGTCCTACCGCTTTGCCGAACTCGTCTTCCCGTTGCTGCCGCTCGGTGTGCGCGAAAAGCTCTCGGGCGGCAATCCGCTCGGCCCCTTCGGCGAGGCCGTGGCCAACGAGCTGCCCCCGCGTGCCTCGCAGAGCTGAACACAGAGGACACGCCATGGCCATCCATTCCATCAACCACGTGCAACTGGCCTTTCCGGCCGGGGCCGAGGAACCCATCCGCAACTTCTACAGCAGCCTGCTGGGCCTGCCCGAGGTGCGCGTGGCCGCCGGCAATGCACTGCACTTCGCCGCAGGCGCGCAGCGCATCGACCTGGTGCCCACCGACCATTGGCAGGGCGCGCCCTCGGTATCGCACCTGGCGCTGGAGGTGCAGGACCTGCCCGCACTGCGCGGGCGCCTGCTGCAGGCGCAGCTGCCGCTGGTGGAGAACCGGGCGCTGCCCGGCTACCTGCGCTTTTACGTGAAGGACCCGGCGGGCAACCAGCTGGAATTTCTGGAACCCGATACCGAACGACAGGAGTTCGCATGAACACCACCACCCGAGAGCTGCAGGCGTCGCCTGTGGCCGATTCCATCGACGCGGCCAGCCTCGCGCCGCTGGCCTCCTCGCCCGCGCTGCGCTTTGCCAAGGGCGTGCTGCTGCGCCTCGTTCCCTGGGCCGTGCCCGTCACGCTGATCGTGGTGTGGCAGATCGCCTCCTCGCTCGGCTGGCTGTCCACCCGCGTGCTGCCCGCGCCGCTGGAGGTGGTCAAGGCCGCGTGGACGTTGACAGCGTCGGGCGAACTCTGGACCCACGTCAAGGTCAGCGCCGGCCGGGCCCTCGCGGGCCTGGCCATCGGCGGCGGCCTGGGCCTGGTGCTGGGGCTGCTCACCGGCTCGGTGCGCGTGTTCGAGACCCTGCTCGATTCCACCATCCAGATGGTGCGCAACATCCCGGCGCTGGCGCTGATTCCGCTGGTGATCCTGTGGTTCGGCATCGACGAGTCGGCCAAGCTGTTCCTGATCAGCGTGTCGGTGTTCTTCCCGATCTACCTGAACACCTTCCACGGCATCCGCAACGTGGACCCCGGGCTGATCGAGATGGGGCGCACCTACGGCCTGTCGCGCTGGCAGCTGTACCGCCAGATCATCCTGCCAGGCGCGCTGTCGAGCATCCTGGTGGGCCTGCGCTTCTCGCTGGGCCTGATGTGGGTGATCCTGATCGTGGCCGAGACCATCTCGGCGCAGGCGGGCATTGGCTACCTGACCATGAATGCGCGCGAATTCCTGCAGACCGACATCGTGCTCGTGGGCATCTTGCTGTACGCGCTGCTGGGCAAGCTGGCCGACGTGTTCGCCAAGACGCTGGAGCGCTACTGGCTGCGCTGGCATCCAGGCTACCAAAGCGCGTGAACCCCACCGACCGTATTCCAAGATTCCAAGGACCCCGCATGCCTGCATCTCCCACCATTCTTTCCCGGCGCACCGCGCTGGCGCTGCTGGCCGCCACGGCCAGCGGCCTGGCCGGCGCGCAAAGCGGCGGCAAGCCCGATACCGTGCGCATCGGCTACCAGAAGTCGTCCACCCTCATCGTGGTGCTCAAGACCCAGGGCACGCTCGAAAAGCTGCTCGCCCCGCTGGGCACCAAGGTCACCTGGCACGAATTCACCAGCGGCCTGCCGCTGCTCGAAGCCCTGAACCTGGGCAATGTGGACGTGAGCGCCGACGTGGCCGACACCGTACCCGTGTTCGCCCAGGCGGCCGGTGCCAACCTGACCTTTGTGGCGCAGGAGGCGCCGTCGCCCTCGGCCCAGGCCATCGTAGTGCGCGCCGATTCGCCGCTCAAGACCGTGGCCGACCTCAAGGGCAAGAAGATCGGCTTTGCCAAGGCCGCTGGCGCCCACTACCTCTTGATCGCCGCGCTGGAGAAGGCCGGCCTGTCGTTCAAGGACATCGAGCCCGCCTACCTGAGCCCGGCCGACGGCCGCGCTGCCTTCGAGCGCGGCGCCATCGACGCCTGGGTGGTGTGGGACCCCTTCCTCGCCGCCGTGCAGCGCCAGTCCAGCGTGCGCGTACTGGCCGATGGCCGCGATGTGGCCTCGTACCAGCGTTACTACCTGGCCGCCACGCCCTATGCCCAGGCCCGTGCCGACGTGCTGCGCGTGCTCTTCGCCGAGCTGCAGAAGGCCGGCGCCTGGGTCAAGGCCCAGCCCAAGGATGCGGCTGCGCTGCTGGCACCTGTGTGGGGGCTCGATGCCGCCACCGTGGAGCAGGCCAACAGCCGGCGCAGCTACGAGGTGCGTGCGGTGGTGCCGGGCTCGCTCGCCGAGCAGCAGCGCATCGCCGATGCCTTCCTGTCCGAGAAACTGCTGCCCCGGCGCGTGAACACGCTGGACGTGGCCCTGTTCAAGCCCGGAGCCTGACGCCATGGCACAGAATCCTCCTTCAACCGCCCAGGGTGCCAGCGGCGTGCGCCTGGAAGTGCGCAGCGTGGACAAGCGCTACGGCGCACGCGAGGTGCTCAAGAAGACCGAGCTCGTGATCGAGCCCGGCCAGTTCGTGGCCATCGTGGGCCGCAGCGGCTGCGGCAAGAGCACCTTGCTGCGCCTGGTGGCGGGGCTCGAATCCGTCTCGGGCGGCGCCATCCGCATCGATGGCCAGGCCGTGGACGGCCTGAGCCAGGACACGCGCATCATGTTCCAGGACTCGCGCCTCTTGCCCTGGAAGCGCGTGGCCGAGAACGTGGCCCTGGGCCTGCCGGCCGAGCGGCGCGGCGCCGCGGCCGACGTGCTGGCGCGCGTGGGCCTGGGCGACCGGCTGGGCGAGTGGCCGGCGCGCCTGTCGGGCGGCCAGCGCCAGCGCGTGGCCCTGGCGCGCGCCCTGGTGCACAACCCGCGCCTCCTGCTGCTGGACGAACCCCTGGGCGCGCTCGATGCGCTCACCCGCATCGAGATGCACCGCCTCATCGAGGGCCTGTGGCGCGCCAGCGGCTTCACCGCGTTGCTGGTGACCCATGACGTGCAGGAGGCCGTGGCCCTGGCCGACCGCGTGATCCTGATCGAGGACGGCCAGATCGCGCTCGACCAGCTGATCGACCTGCCGCGCCCGCGCTCGCATGGCGACGCGGCCTTTGCCGCCATCGAAAAGCGCATCCTCGACCGGGTCTTGCAAAAACCCGATGCCGAGCCCAGCGCCAACGACGCGCAGTGGCCCGGCGTGCCAGCGCATGGCCTGCGCTGGGCCGTCTGACAGTCTTCCCTTCTTTTTACCCACCCCTTCATTCCGTTTCCGGACTTTTCAAGGAGAAAACCATGTCCATCCAAGCTATCAACGTGCGCAACCAGTTCAAGGGCAAGGTGCGCGAGATCATCCGCGGCGACGTCGTCTCCGAGGTCGATGTCGAAACCCCCTGGGGCATCGTCACTTCCGTCATCACCACGCGTTCGGTGGACGACCTCGGCCTGGTTGTGGGCTCCGACGTGGTCGCGCTGGTCAAGTCGACCGAAGTGTCCATCGCCAAGCTGTGATGCGGCGGGCCCCGGGCCCACCGATGCCAGGCCCTGCATTGCAGGGCCTTTGTCGTTGAGGTGGGGGCAAGTAGCGATATCTGTTTTTCTTCGTTGGCTGGTGTGTTGCGCAGGCCTACGCTGCGGGTTTCTCTTGAGGACCCATGGCATGACCGCAGGCAACGCAGCGAAGCAACGCACCCTTCAACTCGGCCTGGTGCTGCACGGCGTGGGCGCCGGCTGGGGCGACTGGCGGCACGAGAATGCCGTGACGGATGCCAGCGTGAACTTCCGCTTCTATGCGCAGCAGGCGCAACTGGCCGAGCAGGCGCGGTTCACTTTTCTCTTCGTGGCCGACAGCGTGCACATCACGCCGCGCTCCAGCCCGCATTACCTGAATCGCTTCGAGCCGCTGACGATCCTGTCTGCCCTGGCGGCAGTAACTTCCCACATCGGGTTGGTGGCCACCGTTACGGCCAGCTACAGCGAGCCCTTCACCGTGGCGCGGCAGTTCGCCTCGCTCGACCACATCAGCGGCGGGCGTGCGGGCTGGAACGTGGTCACCTCGTGGCTCGACGGCAGCGCGCGCAATTACGGGCGCCAGGAGCACTATGCGCACGATGTGCGCTACCGCCTGGCGGGCGAGCACCTGGACGTGGTCCAGGGCCTGTGGGACTCGTGGGAAGACGACGCCCTGGTGCGTGACAAGGCCACCGGCCGCTTCTTCGACCCCGCCAAGCTGCACCGGCTGGATCACCAGGGCGAGTTCTTCGCGGTGGAAGGGCCGCTCAACATCGCACGTTCGCGCCAGGGCCAGCCCGTGATCTTCCAGGCCGGTGCCTCGCCCGACGGCCGGGCCTTTGCCGCCGAGCGCGCCGACGCCATTTTCTTCCACGCCGACACCTTCGAGGAAGCGCAGGCCTACTACCGCGACGTGAAGGCGCGCGTGCGCGCCGAAGGCCGCAACCCCGACGAGGTGTTTCTGCTGCCGGGCTTTCGCCCGATCGTGGGACGCACCGCAGAGGAGGCCGAGCGCCGCTATGAGGAACTGGCCGCGCTCGTGCCCATCGAGAACGCCATCGCCGCGCTGGCCCGTCCATTCAACGACCATGACTTCTCGCAGTACCCGCTGGACGAGCCTTTCCCGGACCTGGGCGACCTGGGCCGCAACAGCCAGCAGAGCGCCAGCGACCGCATCAAGCAGCATGCGCGCGAACACGGTTTGACGCTGCGCGAGGTGGCCCTGTGGCACGCCCGGCCACGCCGCACCTTCGTCGGCACGGCCGAGCAGGTGGCCGACGAGATGGAGCGCTGGTTCGAGGGCGGCGCGGCCGATGGCTTCAACTTCTTCGAGGCCCTGCCCAATACCTCCCTCAAGGCCTTTGTGGAGCTGGCCGTGCCGGTGCTGCAGGCGCGCGGCCTGTTGCGCAGGGCATACGCGGGAGAGACCCTGCGCAGCCATTTCGAGCTGCCGGTGCCCGTGAACCGGCATGCGCTGGTTGCAGCCGAGGCTGCTCCACCGCAAGAAGCCGTTGCGGCCTGAGCATGGGCGGAGCGTCAGCTTCCCCAGCCCGCCACGGCCACCGCGTGGCAGCCCGTGCCTGCGGCCACGAAGCCGTGCCACACGGCATGCGCGTAGCGCAGGCGCGAATCGAGCATGAAGAACGCCACACCGACCGTGTAGGCCACGCCGCCTGCCACGAGCCAGTGCGTGCCGCCGTGTGGGAGGTGGTCGATGAGGGGCAGGGCGCCCGCCAGGGCCAGCCAGCCCAGCAGCACGTACATGCCCGTGGACAGCCAGGCGGTTCGCAGCCGGTTGACCGCCTTGAGCACCAGGCCCAAGGTGGCGATGGCCCACACCAGCGCGAGCACCGCCAGGTTCCAGTCGCCGCCGGGCCGGAGCAGCGCAAAGGGTGTGTAGCTGCCCGCAATGAAAAGGTAGATTGCGCCGTGGTCGAGCTTGAGCGCCAGCTGCTTGAGGCGCCCCTCGGGCAGCGCGTGGTACACGGTGGAGGCCAGGTACAGCAGCACCATGGTGGCGGCAAAGACCAGGGCGCCCGCCACGCTGGCAGCTCCCTGGGGCCGGGCCGACGCCACGATGAAGGGAGCAGCCATCACGGCGGCCAGCAGCGCCACGCCGTGGCTCGCGCTGTTGGCGAGTTCTTCACCCGGGCTCTGGTCACGGCAGGCCATGGCGCGGGCGGTGCGGCCAGCCGTCAGCGGGGCAGGGCGGGGTGGTGGTTGTGGCGCCCGCGCCAGGCCTGGTAGCGCGAGCGCTGCAGCGCAAACAGCTCCACCAGGCCAAAGGCCACGGCGCAGCCCATGAGCCCGAACAGCGCGACGGTGCGCAGCGGCTCAATCCTGCGCCGGGAGCGGGAGCAGTTCTTCATGGAAGAAGTGGTCGTTGTCGGGAAGGTCGAACGAGAACCAGCTTTCGTCCAGCAGCTCGTCGATCAGCCGTTGCAGGCCGAGTAGTTTCCAGAGCATGGGCCCCCCTTTGGTGGTTGTGGTGCCCCGCCAAGATAGCCTGGCCGTGTGACGGTTTTGCGTCAGATGCGCAAATTGCAACGGGCCTGAAGCAAGGGCTTTCGCGTGCACCGGGTGGGGCGCTATGCTGGCGTTGCATCTGTATCGCCTTGTCACCACCGCCTGAAGCCACCACCGTGCCCGACACCGTCCTGCCCGAGCTTGCGGCACTGGAAAAGATCATCGACCAGGGTGGCCAGCGCCTGGATGCGCGCGTGGTGCGCACGGTGGAGATGCTGTCGGGCGAGCGTTTTCCCATCCATGCCATCAGCCTGGGCAACCCGGACCCGGGCGTGCCCGCCATGGGGTTCTTCGGCGGCATCCACGGGCTCGAAGGCATTGGTGCCGAGGTGGTGATCGCCTACCTGCAGAACGTGGTGATGCGCCTGCCCTGGGACCTGGCGCTGAACCAGCAGCTCGAACAGGTGCGCCTGGTGTTCATGCCCATCGTGAACCCGGGCGGCATGTGGGCGGCCACGCGCGCCAACCCGAACGGGGTGGACCTGATGCGCAATGCCCCGGTGGATGCGCTGGACCGCGTGCCCTTTCTCATCGGCGGCCAGCGCCTCAGCGCGGGCCTGCCCTGGTACCGTGGCAAGCCGGGTGCGCCCATGGAGGCCGAGAGCCGGGCCCTGTGCGAGGTGGTGCACCAGGAGCTGCTGTCGCGCCCCTTCAGCATTGCGCTGGACTGCCACTCGGGCTTTGGCATCAGCGACCGGCTGTGGTTTCCGTTTGCGCACACGAGGAAGCCCATCGCCCACCTGCCCGAGCTGCATGCGCTGCACGAGATCTTTCTGCAGGCCCATGCCTACCACCCCTACATCATCGAGCCGCAGAGCGCGCAGTACCTCACGCACGGCGACCTGTGGGACCATTTGTACATGCAGGCATGCAATGAGCCCACGCGCACCTTTTTGCCGCTGACGCTGGAGATGGGCTCCTGGCGCTGGATCAAGAAGAACCCGCGCCAGCTGTTCTCGCGCAAGGGCATCTTCAACCCGCTGATCAACCACCGCCTGCAGCGCGTTCTGCGCCGGCACATGCCGCTGCTCGATTTCCTGTCGCGCGCCGCCGAAAGCCACGAGCGCTGGGTGCCCGCACCCGAGGCGCGTGTGCAGCGCCGGGCCGACGCGCTCTCATTCTGGTACTGAAATGAAGCACCCCCTGAGTCGCTTCGCGCCTCGGTGCCCCTACCAGAGGCAGTGGCTCTTCGGGCACGTCCAAGCCTGCGCTGGCAGGCTTGGAGCCGCGGCCCTCAGCCCCTCTCTCGACTTGCTGCGCAAGTCGGGAGGGGGACGCTCCCAGTGCACGCAAGCAAAGCGCCGCCTACGCGGCTTGGCGGCCCTTGCACGGGAGCACTGGCTTGGGGTCTGCCGGTATCAGCCGCTGGGGGCGGTGCCTGCGTCCACTGGGGGGCCAGTACGATGACGAAGGTACCTGCCCGCTGGATCTTCCTGCGCGGCCTGACGCGCGAGGCCGTGCACTGGGGAGGTTTTGGCGAGGTGTTCCAGGCCGCCCTGCCAGGTGCCCGGGTGCTGATGCTGGACCTGCCGGGCAATGGCCAGGGGCATGCGCGCCAGAGTCCGTGGTCGGTTGCGGCCATGGTGACGCAGTGCCGGGCAGAACTGGCGCAGCGCGGCATCACCGGGCCGTACCACCTGCTGGCCATGTCGCTGGGGGCCATGGTGGCCACCGAATGGGCGCGCAGCGCCCCGGCCGAGGTGCAGGGCTGCGTGCTCATCAACACCAGCTTCGGCAATTTCAGCCCCTTCTACCGGCGGCTGCGGCCGCGCAACTGGGACGCCCTGGTGCGCGGAGTGCTGCTGGCCCGCGGCCCGCGCGAGGCCGAGTCGACGGTGCTGCGGCTCACCAGCAACCGGGCGCCGGAGCATGCCGGCTTGGTGGCCGGCTGGGTGGGCGCGCGCGCAGAGCGGCCGGTGTCCCCGTCGAACGCCCTGCGCCAATTGGTGGCGGCCGCGCGCTACCGGGCACCGCGCACCCCCCCCCTGGGCCGCATGCTGCTGCTGTCCAGCGCCCAGGACGGCCTGGTGAGCAGCCGTTGCTCGCAGTCCATCGCCAGCGCCTGGGCCTGCCCACTGGTGCTGCACCCCTGGGCCGGACATGACCTGCCGCTGGACGATCCGACCTGGGTTGCCGAGCGGGTCGCAGAGCAGGTGGCCCGCTGGTCAGCGGTGTGAATGCGCCCACCAGGTGGGCAGCAGCGCGCGCACCTCAGGGCGGCCGAAACGGTCGTCCATGAGGTGCACCACGCCTTCGTCGCTCGGTGTGCGGATCACGCGGCCCGCGGCCTGCACCACCTTCTGCAGGCCGGGGTAGAGGTAGGTGTAGTCATAGCCCTCGCCGAACAGCGCCTGCATGCGCTCCTTGACCTGCTCGTTGACGGGGTTGACCTGCGGCAGGCCCAGGGTAGCCAGGAAGGCGCCGATCAGGCGCCGGCCCGGCAGGTCGATGCCTTCGGCAAAGGCGCCGCCCAGCACCGCGAAGCCGATGCCCGCGCTGGTCTCGGTGAAACGGTCGAGGAACTGGCGCTGCTCCGATTCGAGCATGCGGCGTGACTGGCTCCAGTGCGGCAGTGCGGGGTGCTGTTCGGCCAGCAGGGCGGCGGCCTGCTGCAGGTATTCGTAGCTGCTGAAGAAGGCCAGGTAGTTGCCCGGCCGCTCCCCGAACTGCCGCGCCATCAGCGCCACGATGGGCGCGAGCGAGGCCTTGCGGTCCGGGTAGCGGGTGGAGATGTGGCGCGCCACCTGCACGCTGAGCTGCGCCGCCTGGAAGGGCGATTCCACCTCGATGGCCAGGTGGTCCTCGGGCAGGCCCAATAGGTCGGTGTAGTAGCGCTGCGGCTGCAGCGTGGCCGAGAACAGGGTGCTGGTGTGCGCTGCCTCCCAGCGCGGTGCGAGGAAGGGGGCGGGCACCAGGTTGCGGATGCACAGGGTGGAGCTGCCGGGCGCGCGCGCCGCCCGGGGCAGGCCCGGGGCCGTGGGCTGGGTCACGTCCACCAGTGAATGCGCATCGAGCAGCCCGGCCATGCGCACCAGGTGCAGGGCGTCGAAGTAGAAGGCCTGCAGGGCCGCATCGGGCTCGGCCGGGTGCTCGGCCAGGTGGTCGGTGAGGGTGTTGCCGCACAGCTGCAGGGCGGCCAGCAGGTCTTCGGGGAAGACCTCGTGCACGGCGTAGGCGCTGGTCTGCTGCTTGTCCAGCGCCACCCAGGCGCGGCGCACCTTGTCCAGCGCTTTCTTCACTGTGGGGTAGCGGCTGGCGCTGGCGGACTGGCGCGCCTGGGCCAGGCCGTCGGGACGCAGCTCGGCGGTGTACATCTTGCGCCCCCGGTCCACGAGGTTGTGCGCCTCGTCCACCAGCAGCGCCGTGCGCCAGCCGTTGGCCTGGGCCAGGCCGTGCAGCAGGCCACCCATGTCGAAGTAGTAGTTGTAGTCGCCCACCACCACGTCGGCCCAGCGCGCCAGCTCCTGGCTCAGGTAGTAGGGGCAGACCTGGTGCGCCAGCGCGGCGCTGCGCACCTGGGCCTGGTGCAGGGTGATGCGCGCGCTGCCGGCCTGGGGCTGCAGCGCGTCCGTGCGCGCGGCGGGCAGGCGGTCGTAGAAGCCCTGGGCCAGCGGGCAGGATTCGCCGTGGCAGGCCTTGTCAGGGTGCTCGCAGGACTTGTCGCGTGCCACCATCTCCAGCACACGCAGCGGCAGCGCGGGCGCGCTGTCGGCCAGGCGAGTGAGGGCGTCCAGCGCCATCTGCCGGCCCGAGGTCTTGGCCGCGAGGAAGAACACCTTGTCCAGCCGCTGCGTGGGCGCGGCCTTGAGCAGCGGGAACAGCGTGCCCATGGTCTTGCCGATGCCCGTGGGTGCCTGGGCCATGAGGCAGCGGCCGGCGCTGGCGGCCTTGTAAACGGCCTCGGCCAGCGGACGCTGCCCGGTGCGAAAGCCGCCGAAGGGAAAGGCCAGCGTGCCGAGCGCCGCATCGCGCGCCGCGCGGTGCGCCACCTGCGCCTCGGCCCAGGCGAGAAAGCGCTCGCACTGCGCCTCGAAATGCTGCCGCAGCTCCTCGGCCGTGCGGCGTTCGGTGAACACGGTCTCCTTCTGGCTGGCTATGTCGAAGTACACCAGGGCCAGGTCGATCTGGTCCAGGCCCTCCTGTGCGCACAGCAGCCAGCCGTAGATGCGTGCCTGGGCCCAGTGCAGCGCGCGGTGCGATGCGGGCTGGCGGTCGAGCCGGCCCTTGAAGGTCTTGACCTCGTCGAGGCGCGCATGCTCGGGGTCGAAGCCGTCGGCCCGGCCGCGCACGCGCAAGGTCTTGTAGTCGCCCGCCAGGGCCACCTCGGCGCGGTAGCCCTCGCCCCGGCGCGCGGCAGCCACGGCATGGCCTGCCATGCCCTCCAGGGCCGTGGGGGCGGGCGTGAAGCGCAGGTCCAGGTCACCCTGCTTGGCGGTGAACTCGCAAAGCTCGCGCACCGCCACGGTGTAGCTCATGGGGCGTCGCCACCGACGGGCTCACCGAGGTGGGCTTGTGCCAGTTCGTCTTCGCTGCGCAGCGGCGTGGCCTTGCACAGGGCCATCCACACCGCAAAGGGCAGGGCACAGCTTGCATGGCGCGCCGGGCGCAGCAGTTCGAAGCGGCCATCGTCCACCCCGCCATGCAGCACCCAGATGCCGAAATGCTCGGGGATTTCTTCGGGCTCGGCGATGCCCGCCGGGAACACGTAATAGCACTCCTCGCACAGCCACTGGTAGGCCTGGCGCTTGGCGTCGTGGCGCAGGTCCGACAGCAGGTCGGCACGGCTGTGCTTGATCTCGTGCACCATGGGCTGCAGGTAGGCCGGCACGGTGGTGTTGCGCACCGAGAACAGGTCCGGCCGCGCCATGCGCCAGACATTGGCGGCCTTGCGGCTGGCGGGCGTGTCTTCGCTCCACAGCGGGTTGCTGGCCGCAGGGGGCTGTAGCACCGTTTCCGGGGCCGCGCCCTCGATCACTGCGCGCAGCGACAGCTCGCGCCAGACGATGCGGCCCGAGGCCAGCAGTTGCGCTGCGAAGCGCTGGCCCATGCGGTCATGCGGGCTCAGGGCCCGCACGCCACGCTGGCGCGCCTCGGCCAGCAGGCGGATGCCGCCCTCGGTGAGCCTCAGGGTCTCGAAACCCTCGGCCGAGGTGTGCAGGGCCACGAGCTCGGCGGCCAGCAGATCGATCTCCAGCGCATCCTTGCAGGGCCAGCCGGCCGAGCGCCAGATCTGCATCAGGCGGGTGCGGTGGAAGCGGGTGATGGTCAGCGCCGTCATGGAAGCCGTGGGGTGGTTGAAATACTGATTGTAAATACAGTATTTTCCACCCTGCGCACGGCGCGGTCATCCCCGGGGTTTCACCACTCGGCGAAGCTCCCGTCCTTGTGGCGCCATACCGGGTTGCGCCAGCGGTGGCCCTCGGCGGCACGCTCGCGCACATACGCCTCGTTGACCTCGATGCCCAGACCTGGGCCCTGGGGGATGGCGACCATGCCGTCCTGGTACGCAAACACCTCGCCGTTGGACACGTAGTCCAGCAGGTCGTTGCTGGCGTTGTAGTGGATGCCCAGGCTCTGCTCCTGGATGAAGGCGTTGTAGCAGACACCATCGAGCTGCAGGTTGGCCGCCAGCGCGATCGGGCCCAGCGGGCAGTGCAGGGCCAGGGCCACGTCGTAGGCCTCGGCCATGGCGGCGATCTTGCGGGTTTCGGTGATGCCGCCGGAATGCGAGGGGTCGGGCTGGATGATGTCCACATAGCCCTCGGACAGCACGCGCTTGAAGTCCCAGCGCGAGTACAGCCGCTCGCCCAGCGCGATGGGGGTGGACGACAGGTGCGCCAGTTCTTTCAGGGCCTCGTAATGCTCGCTGAGCACCGGCTCCTCGATGAACATCAGCCGGTAGGGCTCGAGCTCCTTGAACAGCACCTTGGCCATGGGCTTGTGCACCCGGCCGTGGAAGTCCACGCCGATGCCCACATTGGGCCCTACGGCCTCGCGCACGGCGGCGACATTGTTCAGGCAGCGCTCCACCTTGTCGAAGCTGTCCACATACTGCAGCTCCTCGGTGCCGTTCATCTTCACGGCCGTGAAGCCGCGGTCCACGGCGGCCTTGGCCGCTGCGGCGGTCTCGCTGGGCCGGTCGCCGCCGATCCAGCTGTAGACCTTGATGCGGTCGCGCACGCAGCCGCCCAGCAGTTCCGAGACGGGCACGCCCAGCGCCTTGCCCTTGATGTCCCACAGCGCCTGGTCGATGCCGGCCAGCGCGCTCATGTGGATGCCGCCGCCGCGGTAGAAGCCGCCGCGGTACAGCACCGTCCAGTGGTCCTCGATGTGGCGCGGGTCTTTGCCGATGAGGTAGTCGCCCAGCTCCTCGATGGCGGCGGCCACCGTGTGGGCCCGGCCTTCGAGCACGGGCTCGCCCCAGCCGACGATGCCCTCGTCGGTCTCGATCTTCAGAAAGCACCAGCGCGGTGGCACGATGAATGTGGTCAGTCGGGTGATCTTCATGGGAAGCGGCTCGTCGGAAAAGGGAGAGAGGGCAATCGAATGGGTCAGGGGGCGGGGTAGGACGCACGCCAGGCCTGCATGAACGCAGCCGCATGGCGCGCCACGTCGGCAGCGCTGTCGCCGGGCTTGTACAGGGCCGAGCCCAGGCCGAAGCCGCTGGCCCCGGCCCGGGCATAGGCGGCGATGCCCTCGGGCGTGATGCCGCCCACGGGCAGCAGCGCCACCGGCGGGCGCAGCACGGCGCGCCAGGCCTTGAGCACGGCGGGCGCCAGCGCCTCGGCCGGAAAGAGCTTGAGCGCATCGGCCCCGGCCGCCAGCGCGGCATAGGCCTCGGTCAGCGTGGCCACGCCCGGTGCGCAGGCCATGCCGGCCGCCTTGGCGGCGCGGATCACTGCCGCATCGCTGTGCGGCATGACCACGATCTGCCCGCCAGCACCCGCCACGGCGGCGCAGTCCTCGGGGCGGATCACCGTGCCGGCGCCGATCAGCGTGTCGGCCGGCAGCGCATCGCGCAGTGCGCGGATGCTGGCCAACGGCTCGGGTGAGTTGAGCGGCACTTCAATGATTCGAAAGCCGGCCTCGTACAGCGCCTGGCCGATGGCCACCACCTCGCCGGGCTGCACGCCGCGCAGGATGGCGACCAGGCCGCAGTGGCGCATGGCGCTGGCCAGAAGTTCTGAAGAAGAGGAAGAGGTCATCGTGCAGCCTCCGTGCTGCGGGTATCGGAAGGGGCGGCCAGACCGGCGGCCGTGGCGATCTGCCAAAGCCCCAGGGCGGTGGCGTTTTCGGCCAGTTCGGGGGCGGGCAGCCCGTAGGCTGCCAGCGCCAGTGCATAGCGCCGGCACAGGTCGGGCTCGCCGCACAGCACGATGTGAGTGGGGGCGTTGCCGCCTGCCTGCTGGGCCGCCAGGGCGGCCACCTCGTGGCCGATGAGCAGGCCCGACAGGTAGTCCGCCTGGGCCGTGCCGGGCAGGGTGCCCGTGAGGCCCAGCGTGCGCGTGCTGAAGATGTGCGAGAGCAGGCCCAGCGAGGCTTCGGCCGAGCGCGCCACCTGCAGGCCGCGTGCGAACGCAGCGTCGTCGGGCGTGTCTGCCGGCAGCATGGTGCGGCCCAGGATGGTGTGGCCGCGCAGCGCGGCGAACACCTCGCCGGTCATGAAGGTGTGGAACTGCGCGATGGAGCGCCGGCGCGCCAGCACCCACTTGCTGTGCGTGCCCGGCAGGCCGATCAGCACGGTGGCATCGTCGGGCAGGGCCGAGGCCGCCATCACGCCCAGCACCTGGGTCTCTTCGCCACGCATCACATTGGGCAGCTCGCCGCGCTGGAGCAGGCCGGGCACGATGTGCACGCGCGGGCCGGCGCTGTGCGCCACCACCGTGAGCCCGCGCGCCAGGTGGTCCAGCGAGGCGGGCGATTCGAGGTAGACGGCCTCGCGCCAGCCCTGGGCGCTGCCCACCATGCCGCAGGCCAGCACGGGCAGCTGCGGCTCTGCACGCAGCCAGTCGCCGCAGACGTCGTCGAAGGCATGCTCGAAGGCGGCAGCGTGCGTGGCGTGGGGCTGGCCTTCCGCTGTGGCCGGCAGGTTCATGATGCCCCAGGGCCGGTGGCGCATCTGTTGCACCTGGCCGGTGGCGTCGAAGCGGAAGGCGCGCAGCGAACTGGTGCCCCAGTCCAGGCCGATCAGGGCGGCGACTTCAGAGGTATCGTGTGCCATGGCCGTCCTCACCGTGCCCAGCGCAGCACCAGCGGGTCCAGCCGGCGCGCGATGGCGACCAGGCCCCGGCGCACCTCGGGGTGCATGGCCGGGAAGGGGTGGCGCCCGGCCTCGCAGGCGATCACGCCGCCTTCCTTCATCAGCGCCTTGGCGGTGAGGATGCCACCCTGGCGGTTCTCGTGGTTGATGAGCGGCAGCCAGCGCTGGTACAGCGCGAAGGCCTGGTCCGCGTCGCCCTGGCGGTGCGCCTCGAGGATGGGGCGTATGCCGTCGGGGAAGCCGCCGCCCGTCATGGCACCGGTGGCGCCGGCATCGAGGTCGGCCAGCAGGGTGATGGCTTCCTCGCCATCCCAGGGCCCCTCGATGGCCGCGCCGCCCAGGCGGATCAGCTCGCGCAGCTTGCTGGCCGCGCCCGGCACTTCGATCTTGAAGTAGGCCAGGTGCTCGATCTCCTGCGCCATGCGCGCCAGAAACGGGGCCGACAGCACCGTGCCACTGGCCGGCGCGTCCTGCACCATGATGGGAATGCCGATGGCATCCGACACGCGGGCGTAGAACTCGTAGATCTGCGCCTCGGGCACGCGGAAAGTGGCGCCGTGGTAGGGCGGCATGACCATCACCATGGCGGCGCCCATGTCCTGCGCGGCGCGGCTGCGCTCGGCGCACACACGCGTGCCGTAGTGGGTGGTGGTCACGATCACGGGCACGCGGCCGGCCACATGCTCCAGCGACACGCGGGTCAGCGTTTCGCGCTCGGCGTCGGACAGCGAGAACTGCTCGGAAAAATTGGCCAGGATGCACAGGCCGTCCACGCCGGCATCGATCATGAAGTCGAGGCAGCGCTTCTGGCTGGCCAGGTCGAGGGTGCCGTCTTCGTGGAAGGTGGTGGGCACCACGGGGAAGATGCCGCGGTAACGGGGGGAGGAAGAGGTGGTTGGCATGTTGTTGCGGTGAGGGGTGTCGGTCAGTGCGAGTGGCGCGGCACGGCAGCCCCGCGGCAGCCCACCAGGAAGTCGAAGTCGCAGCCATCGTCGGCCTGCAGCACATGGTCCACGTACAGGCGCTGGTAGCCGCCGCGCCCGCCGTTGTCGGTGCCTGCCAGCGCGGCCAGGCGCGCGGCCAGTTCCTCGTCGCTGATGTCGAGGTGCAGGCGACCCTGCTCGCAGTCGAGCTCGATGTAGTCGCCGTCGCGCACGGCGGCCAGCGGGCCGCCTGCGGCGGCCTCGGGCGCCACGTGCAGCACCACGGTGCCGTAGGCCGTGCCGCTCATACGGGCGTCGGAAATGCGCACCATGTCCTTCACGCCCTGGCGCAGCAGCTTGGGCGGCAGGCCCATGTTGCCCACCTCGGCCATGCCGGGGTAGCCCTTGGGTCCGCAGTTCTTCATCACCATCACGCAGCTGGCGTCGATGTCCAGGTCTTCGTCGACGATGCGTTCCTTGTAGTGTTCCAGGTTCTCGAACACCACGGCCCGGCCGCGGTGCTTGAGCAGCTCGGGCGAGGCGGCCGAGGGCTTGAGCACCGCGCCGCGCGGTGACAGGTTGCCGCGCAGGATGCAGATGCCACCGTCGGCGATCAGTGGCTTGTCGATGGGGCGGATCACCTCGTCGTTGTACTGCGGGGCTTCGCGCACGTTGTCCCACAGGCTCTTGCCGTTGACGGTGAGCGCATCGGGGTGGGGCAGCAGCCCGTTTTCGCCCAGGCGGCGCAACACGGCCGGCAGGCCACCGGCGTAGTAGAACTCTTCCATCAGGAAGCGGCCCGAGGGCTGCAGATCCACCAGCGTGGGCGTGCCGCGGCCGATGCGCGTCCAGTCCTCCAGGTCCAGTTGCACGCCGATGCGGCCCGCGATGGCCTTCAGGTGGATCACCGCGTTGGTCGACCCGCCGATGGCGGCATTGGTGCGGATGGCGTTCTCGAAGGCCTCGCGCGTGAGGATCTTGGACAGCGTGAGCCCTTCGTGCGCCATCTCCACGATGCGCCGGCCCGACATGTGGGCCAGCACATAGCGGCGCGCATCCACGGCCGGGATGGCGGCGTTGTGCGGCAGCGAGGTGCCCAGCGACTCGGCCATGCAGGCCATGGTGCTGGCCGTGCCCATGGTGTTGCAGGTGCCGGCCGAGCGCGACATGCCGGCTTCGGCCGCGAAGAACTGGTGCTCGTTGATCTCGCCCGCCTTCAGCGACTCATGCAGCCGCCACACGGCCGTGCCCGAGCCGATGTCCTTGCCGTCGAGCTTGCCGTTGAGCATGGGCCCGCCCGTGACCACGATGGCCGGCACGTCGCAGCTGGCCGCGCCCATCAGCAGGGCCGGGGTGGTCTTGTCGCAGCCGACCAGCAGCACCACCGCATCGATGGGGTTGCCGCGGATGGCTTCCTCCACGTCCATGCTGGCCAGGTTGCGCGTGAGCATGGCCGTGGGGCGCAGGTTGGATTCGCCATTGGAGAACACCGGAAACTCGACCGGAAAGCCGCCCGCCTCGTAGATGCCGCGCTTGACATGCTCGGCGATCTTGCGGAAGTGGGCGTTGCACGGCGTGAGTTCGGACCAGGTGTTGCAGATGCCGATGATGGGGCGGCCATCGAATTCATGGTCCGGGATGCCCTGGTTCTTCATCCAGCTGCGGTACATGAAGCCGTTCTTGTCGGCGGTGCCGAACCATGCGGCGGAGCGGAGCTTGCGCGGGGAGGATGTCATGCTTTTGTGAGAGAGAGGTGATTCGTTGGGTCAGGAGGGCTTGCCGCTGCGGTGGGTCAGCAGGCGCTGCAGCAGGCAGAAGACGAAGAGCAGCACGCCGACGACGATGCGCGTCCACCACGAGCTGAGCGTGCCGTCGAAGGAGATCAGGGTCTGGATGATTCCGAGCATCAGCACACCGAACAGCGTGCCCGCCACATAGCCGACGCCGCCCGTGAGCAGGGTGCCGCCGATGACCACGGCGGCAATGGCATCGAGCTCCATGCCCGTGGCGTGCAGCCCGTAGCCCGAGAGCATGTAGAAGGTGAACACCACGCCGGCCAGCGCCGAGCACAGGCCCGAGAGCGTGTACACGCCGATCACCGTGGCGCGCACCGGCAGGCCCATGAGCACGGCCGAATGCTCGTTGCCGCCCACGGCATACACATTGCGGCCGAAGGGCGTGCAGTGCGCGACGAAGATGGCGGCCAGCAGCGCCGCCATGGCGATCAATGCGCCCAGCGAGAGCGACGCGCCTTCCCACAATTCCAGGCGCCACTGCGCCATCTCGGAGTACGCCTCGTCGGCCATGCTGATCGAATCGATGCTGATGAGGTAGCACAAGCCGCGCGCCAGGAACATGCCGGCCAGCGTCACGATGAAGGGCTGCAGCCGAAAGCGCTCGATCAGAAAGCCCATGAAGGCCCCGAACACCGTGCCCATGAGCAGCACCAGCGGAATGGCGGTGAAGGGGCTCCAGTGGTGGTGCTCGACCAGGCTGGCCAGCACCATGGTGGTCAGCGCCACCACGGAGCCCACCGACAGGTCGATGCCGCCCGAGAGGATCACGAAGGTCATGCCCACCGCGACGATGATCAGGAAGGCGTTGTCGATCAACAGGTTGAGGAAGACCTGGGCCGAGAAGAAGCCGGTGTAGAGCACCGAGCCGGCCGTGGCCATGGCCAGGAACAGCGCGATGGTGGCGGCCAGGGGCAGGTACTTGGGGTTCAGGCGCATGCGGGCGGTGGCAGGGCGTTGGGCGGGCAGGGGGGCGGGCGGGGCAGCGCCCAGGGCCGGGCTGTGTCCTTGGCTCATGACAGGGCTCCCCCGGCGGCGGGCCGGCGCACCAGCGCGCCGACCTGGGCGCGGAAGTCGGGCGATTGCAGCAGCATCACGATGAACACCACCACGGCCTTGACCACCAGGTTGATCTCGGGCGGCACGCCCATGGAATAGATGGCGTAGGTCAGCGTCTGGATGATGAGCGCGCCGATCACGCTGCCCACCAGGCTGAAGCGCCCGCCGGTGAGTGCCGTGCCGCCCAGCGTGACGGCCAGGATGGCGTCGAGCTCCAGCATCTGGCCGGCGTTGTTGGCATCGGCACTCTTCACGTTGGAGCTGATGAGCAGGCCCGCGATGCCGGCGCAGGCGCCGCAGAAGGTGTAGGCCGCGACCACCAGGCGGCGCGACTGCACGCCGGCCACGCGCGCTGCCGTCGGGTTGATGCCCACGGCCTGGATGAACAGGCCGAGCGCCGTGCGCGTGACCGCCAGGTACAGCCCGGCAAACACGGCGGCCAGCACGAACAGCGAGAACGGCAGGCCCAGCAGGTAGCCCCCGCCCAGGAAGAAGAAGGGCGTGTAGTAGATGGTGATGATCTGCCCGTCGGTGATCAGCTGGGCGATGCCGCGGCCCGCCACCATGAGGATCAGCGTGGCGATGATGGGCTGCATGCCCACCTTGGCGACCAGCAGGCCGTTCCACAGCCCGCAGGCCAGGGCCACAGCGATGGCGCCCAGGATGGCCAGCGGCATCGGAAAGCGGCTCTCGGTGCCCGAGACCGCGCCGCCGATCATCCAGGCGCCCACGGCGGCGGCGATGGCCACCACCGCGCCCACCGAGATGTCGATGCCGCGCGTGGCGATCACCAGGGTCATGCCCAGCGACACCAGGGCCAGCGGTGCCGCGCGGTTGAGGATGTCGATCAGGCTGCCATAGAGGTGGCCATCGCGCCACTCGATGTGCAAAAAGCTGGCGTTGAACGCGGTGTTCACCGCCAGCAGCAGGGCCAGCGTGACCAGCGGCCAGGTGAGCCGGTGGCGCAGCGTGGCGGCGAGAAGGGAAGGGGAGGGGGCGTCAGGCATGTTCGGCAGCAATCAGTTCGTACACGGCGTCTTCGCTGCTGCCGGCGGGCAGTTCGCCGACCTTGCGGCGATCGCGCAGCACCACGATGCGGTGCGCCACGCGCACCACCTCGCTCATTTCGGAGGAGATGAAGACCACGGCCATGCCGGCCTGGGCCAGGCGCAGGATCTGTTCCATGATTTCCTGCTTGGCGGCCACATCGATGCCGCGCGTGGGTTCGTCCAGGATCAAGAGGCGCGGCTCGATGGCCATCCAGCGCGCCAGGATGGCCTTTTGCTGGTTGCCGCCCGAGAGCAGCGCGATGGGCGTGTCCACGCTGGCGGTCTTGATGCCCAGCAGCTGCACGTAGCGCTCGGCAATGGCCGTCTGCTCGGCGCGCGAGAGAAAGCGGCCCATGCCCATGCGCGCCTGCAGCGCCAGGGCGATGTTCTCGCGCACCGACAGCTCGGCCACGATGCCATCGGTCTTGCGCTCCTCGGGGCACAGGGCCAGGCCCTCGCGGATGGCATCCATGGGGTTGGCGAAGCTCACGGTGCGTCCATCGACGCGCAGCACGCCCTTGTCAGGCGCCTGCAGACCGAAGAGCAGGCGCGCCAGCTCGGTGCGGCCCGAGCCCAGCAGGCCCGCCAGGCCCACCACCTCGCCGGCCCGCACCTTGAGGTCCAGGGGCTGCAGCTGGCCGCTCTGGCCCAGGCCCTCGGCCTGCAGCAGGGCGGGGACAGCATCGTCGAAATTGGGCGCCACGGGCGGTTCGGTGGACTGGGCGGCCAGCTCGCGCCCCAGCATGGCGTTGATCAGCGCCTGGGGCGGCAGGTCGGCCGCCGCCCATTCGTCCACCCAGGCGCCGTTGCGCAGCACGGTGATGCGGTCCGACACCGCATACACCTGGTTCAGGAAGTGGGTCACGAAGACGATGGCCAGGCCTTCGCCGCGCAGGCGGCGCAGCACCTCGAAGAGCTTTTGCACCTCGTCGTCGTCCAGGCTGGAGGTGGGCTCGTCCAGGATCAGCACCTTGGCTTCGATGCTCAGTGCCCGCGCGATGGCCACCAGCTGCTGCACGGCCACCGGGTAGTCCGACAGCAGGCGCGTGACGTCGATGGACAGGCCGATGCGCGCCACCAGCGCGCGTGCGCGCTGGTGCAGCGTGGCCCAGTCGATGCGAAAGCCCTGGGCGATGCCGCAGCGCGGGTAGCGGCCGGCAAAGATGTTCTCGGCCACCGACAGGTTGGGGCAGAGGTTGACCTCCTGGTACACGGTGCTGATGCCCAGGCGCTGGGCGGCCAGCGGCGAATCGGGCCACACGGCCTGGCCGGCCAGCCGCATCTGGCCGCTGCTGGCCGGCAGCACACCGGTGAGCACCTTGATCAGCGTGGACTTGCCCGCGCCGTTCTGCCCCATGAGGGCATGGATCTCGCCGGGGTACAGGTTCAGCTGCACGTCGCGCAGCACCGGGATGCCGGCAAACTGCTTGTGAATGCCGGTGAGCTGCAGCACCGGAGTTTGGGATGGGCTGCTCATGGTGCTCGAAGCAATCGTTGCTGTCCGCACAGTCCGCAAAACTGGCGCTGCCAAGGCCAGTGCCCCCGTGCAAGGGCCGCCCCGCCGCACTGAGGGCGTCCCCCTCCCAGATTGCGAAGCAATATGAGAGAGGGGGAAGGCGCGAAGCGACTCAGGAGGTGCTTCATTTCAGGCCTTGTTTTTGTTGTAGACGTCGACCAGCACGGCGGCGAGCAGCACCACGCCCTTGATGACCTGCTGGTAGTCGATACCGATGCCCAGGATGGACATGCCGTTGTTCATCACCCCCATCACGAAGGCGCCGATCACCGCACCCATCACCTTGCCGACGCCGCCCGAGGCCGAGGCCCCGCCGATGAAGCAGGCGGCGATCACGTCGAGCTCGAAGCCCAGGCCCGCCTTGGGCGTGGCCGTGTTCAGCCGCGCGGCGAAGACCAGGCCGGCCAGGGCGGCCAACACGCCCATGTTGATGAAGGCGTAGAACGACAGCCGCTCGGTCTTGATGCCCGAGAGCTTGGCCGCCTTTTCGTTGCCGCCCATGGCATAGATGCGCCGGCCGATGGTGGTGCGGCTGGTGACGAAGTCGAACAGCACGATCAGCAGCGCCATCACCACCAGCACATTGGGCAGGCCCTTGTACGAGGCGAGCAGGTAGGAAAAGTACACCAGCAGCCCTGCGAACACCGCCGTTCGTGCCAGGAAGAAGGCCAGCGGCTCGGCCTGCACGCCATGGCGCAGGCGGTTGGCGCGCGCCCGCACGCCCGCCACGGCCAGCGCGACCGCCACGGCCACGCCCAGCAGCAGCGAGGTGAGCTTGAGGCCCTCCACGCTGAACAGGTCGGGGATGAAGCCCGAGCTCAGCATCTGGAATTCTGGCGGGAAAGGCCCCACCGACTGCCCCGCCAGCAGCGCCAGCGCCAGGCCCTTGAACACCAGCATGCCCGCCAGCGTGACGATGAACGATGGAATGCGCGAGAACGCCACGAACCAGCCCTGCAGCGCACCGATGAGGCCGCCGCACAGCAGGCACACCAGCGAGGCCGGCAGGAAGTGCCAGCGGTACTCGACCATCAGCACCGCTGCCAGCGCGCCGATGAAGCCGCAGACCGAACCTACCGACAGATCGATGTGCCCGGCCACGATCACCAGCAGCATGCCCAGCGCCATGATGACGATGTAGCTGTTCTGCAGCAGCAGGTTGGTAAGGTTGAGCGGCTGCAGCAGCGTGCCCTCTGTCATGTACTGGAAGAAGCCCATGATGGCGACCAGCGTGATGAACATGCCGTACTCACGGAAGTTGTGCTTGAGGTGTTCGAGCAGCGGCTTGTCATTGCCGGCTGGCGAATCGGCAGGGGCGCTGGCCATCGTGGCGGTAGAGGAGTTGGTCATCTGGCTCATTTCAGTTTTCCATAGCGCTGCGCACTGTCCGAAGGCGTTGGAGCTGGCACGCTCTAGGCCAGTGCCCCCGCGCAAGGGCCGCCCCGCCGCGCTGGGGGCGTCCCCCTCCCGACTTGCGCAGCGAGTCGAGAGAGGGGGAAGGCGCGAAGCGACTCAGGGGGTGCTTCATATCAACTGGCTTTCACGATGGCCCGCATGATTCGTTCTTGCGAGGCTTCTGCGGTGGGCATCTCGGCCACGAAGCGGCCTTCATTCATCACGTAGATGCGGTCCGTGATGCCCAGCAGCTCGGGCATTTCCGAGGAGATCACGATCACGCACTTGCCCTCGGCCGCCATCTGGGCGACCAGGGTGTAGATCTCGTACTTGGCGCCCACGTCGATGCCGCGCGTGGGCTCGTCGAGGATGAGCACCTCGGGGTTGGTGAACAGCCACTTGCCCAGCACCACCTTCTGCTGGTTGCCGCCCGAGAGGTTCACCGTCTTCTGGTCCACGCCCGAGCAGCGGATGCGCAACTGGCGCCGGTAGTCCTGCGCGACCTGGTGCTCGCGGCCTGGGTCCATCACCGTGGCGGTGGAGATGCCAGCGAGGTTGGCCAGCGAGACGTTGAACTGGATGTCTTCGCCCAGGACCAGTCCGTTGCCCTTGCGGTCCTCGGTCACATAGGCCAGGCCGTGGCGCACGGCCTTTTCCACCGTGCTCACGTCGATCTCCTGGCCGTGCAGCAGCACCTGGCCGCTGATGCGCTGGCCCCAGGATCGGCCGAAGAGGCTCATCGCCAGCTCCGTGCGGCCCGCACCCATCAGGCCGGCGATGCCGACGATCTCGCCGCGCCGCACCGTGAGGTCGATGCCCTTGAGCACCTCGCGCTCACTGTGTTGCGGGTGGTGGGCACGCCAGTTGCGCACTTCGAAAACGGTCGCGCCGATGTCGGGCTGGCGCGGTGGGTAGCGGTCGGCCATCTCGCGGCCCACCATGGCACGGATCACGCGGTCTTCGCTGACCAGGCCGGTGCGGCAGTCCAGCGACTCGACCGTGCTGCCGTCGCGCAGCACGGTGATGGCGTCGGCCACGCGCGAGATTTCATTGAGCTTGTGCGAGATCAGGATGCAGGTGATGCCCTGCTTCTTGAGTTCCAGCAGCAGGTCCAGCAGGGCCTGGCTGTCGTTCTCGTTGAGGCTGGCCGTGGGTTCGTCCAGGATCAAGAGGCGCACCTGGCGCGACAGCGCCTTGGCAATCTCCACCAGCTGCTGCTTGCCCACGCCCAGGTGGGTGACCTGCGTCTCGGGAGATTCCTTGAGCCCTACCTTCTTGAGCAGGGCCTGGGCCTTGCTGTGCGCCTCCATCCAGTTGATCACGCCGTGGCGTGCGGTTTCGTTGCCCAGGAAGATGTTCTCGGCAATGGAGAGCAAAGGCACCAGCGCCAGCTCCTGGTGGATGATGATCACGCCCAGGTGCTCGCTGTCGCGGATGCCCGCGAACTGGCGTTCCTGGCCTTCGAAGACGATATCGCCGCTGTAGCTGCCGTGCGGGTAGACGCCCGAGAGCACTTTCATCAGCGTGGACTTGCCCGCGCCGTTCTCGCCGACGATGGCGTGGATCTCGCCGGCGCGCACGTTCAGGTTCACCTGGTTGAGTGCGACCACGCCGGGAAAGGTCTTGCGGATGTTCCGCATTTCAAGAATCATGGACTGGGCCCGTACAGGAGGCGCCGCCGGGGCGTCCTCTGTTGTCTCACGCTGCCCTGGCACCGGGGAGATGCGCTGCCTCCCCGGGGCCAGGCCTGGCTTTCTTACTTCACCTGCGATTCCTTGTAGTAGCCACTGCCCACCAGCACCGCATTCCAGTTGGCGGCATCGACCGACACCGGCTTGAGCAGGTAGGAGGGGACGACCTTCTCGCCATTGTTGTAGGTCTTGGTGTCGTTGACCTCGGGCTGTTTGCCCGAGAGCGTGGCGTCCACCATGCCGGCAGCCACCTTGGCCAGCTCGCGCGTGTCCTTGAACACGGTGGAGAACTGCTCGCCCTTGAGGATGGACTTGACCGAGGGGATCTCGGCGTCCTGCCCGCTCACCACGGGGCAGGGCTGTTGCGCCGTGCAGTAGCCCACGCCCTTGAGCGACGACAGGATCCCGATGGACAGGCCGTCGTAGGGCGAGAGCACGGCATGCACCTTGTCCTTTCCGTAGTAGGCCGAGAGCAGATTGTCCATGCGCGCCTGGGCCACCGCGCCGTCCCAGCGCAAGGTGCCCACCTTGTTCATGCCCACCTGCTTGCTGCGCACCACCAGCTTGCCGCTGTCGATGTAGGGCTTGAGCACGCTCATGGCGCCGTCGTAGAAGAAGAAGGCGTTGTTGTCGTCGGGCGAACCGCCGAACAGCTCGATGTTGAATGGACCCTTGCCCTGCTTCAAGCCCAGCTTGTCGACGATGGAGTTGGCCTGCAGCACGCCGACCTGGAAGTTGTCGAAGGTGGCGTAGTAGTCCACGTTCTTCGAGCCCTTGATCAGCCGGTCGTAGGCGATGACCTTGACGCCCTTGTCCGCCGCGCTCTGCAGCACGCGCGAGAGCGTGGTGCCGTCGATGGAAGCGATCACCAGCACCTTGGCGCCCTTGGTGACCATGTTCTCGATCTGGGCAAGCTGGTTGGGGATGTCGTCCTCGGCGTACTGCAGGTCGGTGCGGTAGCCGCGCTCCTTGAGCACCTTGACCATGTTGTCGCCGTCGGCGATCCAGCGCGACGAGGACTTGGTGGGCATGGAGATGCCGATCAGGCCCTTGTCCTGTGCCTGGGCCAGCGGGGCCGCGCCGATGGCAGCCAGGGCCGCGGTGGCCAGAACGGCCTTGAAAATTTCTCGCTTCATTTGTCTGTCTCCAAGTTTTGTGTTTTTGGTGTTGGCCTGTGCCATTTCCGCTGCCTATGAAACGGGCGCGCCCCAGGCCAGTGCCGCCGCGCAAGGGCCGCCCCGCCGCGCTGGCGGCGCCCCCCTGAGGGGGAAGGCGCGCAGCGGCTCAGGGGGCATCAATATTTGCGCTTCGGGAACTCGGCGGCGGCCACTTCCATCGGGAAGATGCCTTCCTCGGTCACGATGCGCTTTTGCACCGCCTTGCCGGCCTTGATGTCCTTGACGGCCGTCATCAGCTGCGGGCCCAGCAGGGGGCTGCATTCCACGCTCACGTTGAGCTTGCCGGCGATCATGGCCTCGAAGGCGCCCTTGACCGCGTCGATGGAGATGATGGTGATGTCCTTGGCGGGCTTCATGCCGGCTTCCTCGATGGCCTGGATGGCGCCGATGGCCATGTCGTCGTTGTGCGCATACAGCACATTGATCTTCTTGCCCTCGGCCTTGAGGAAGGCCTCCATCACCTCCTTGCCCTTGGCGCGGGTGAAGTCGCCGGTCTGCGAGCGCAGGATCTTGAACTTGGGGTCGGCCTTGATGATTTCCTCGAAGCCCTTCTTTCGGTCGATGGCCGGGGCCGAGCCCACGGTGCCCTGCAGTTCGACGATGTTGATGTCGCCCTTCTGGTCCTTCATCTTGTCGACCAGCCAGCGGCCGGCCTTGCGGCCTTCTTCCACGAAGTCCGAGCCCATGAAGGTCACGTACAGCGACTGGTCCTTGACGTTGACCGAGCGGTCGGTCAACACCACGGGGATCTTGGCGGCCTTGGCTTCACGCAGCACGTTTTCCCAGCCCGACTCGACCACGGGCGAGAAGGCGATCACGTCCACCTTCTGGGCGATGAAGGAGCGGATGGCCTTGATCTGGTTCTCCTGCTTTTGCTGGGCATCGGAGAACTTGAGCTCGATGCCCGCCTCCTTGGCGGCCGACTTGATCGATTCGGTGTTGGCCGTGCGCCACTCGCTCTCGGCGCCCACCTGGCTGAAGCCCAGCACGATGGGTTTCTGGGCCCAGGCGGCGCCCGGGAGCAGCCCGGCCACGGGGGCGCAGGCGAGGGCGGATACGAGGGTCCGGCGGTTCAGTTTCATCATTTGTCTCCTGTCTGTCGGTTGTTGACGCTGTTGTGGAAGAAAGAAATGCACTGCGGGAAAGGAAACGGGTGCTTCAGGCGAGCATGTAGCCGGTCTTGACGGTGGTGTAGAACTCGGCGGCGTAGCGGCCCTGCTCGCGCGGGCCGTGGCTCGAATCCTTGCGCCCGCCAAAGGGCACGTGGAAGTCCACCCCCGCCGTGGGCAGGTTGACCATGGTCATGCCGACCACGGCATTGCGCTTGAAATGCATGGCGTGCTTGAGCGAGGTGGTGCAGATGCCTGCGCACAGGCCGTAGGGCGTGTCGTTGGCCAGGGCCAGCGCATGCTCGTAGTCGTCGGCGCGCAGCACGCAGGCCACGGGGCCGAAGATCTCCTCGCGCGCGATGCGGTGCTCGGGCCGGGCCAGGTACAGGGCCGGCGCCATGTAGTGGCCGGGCGTGGCGCGTTCCAGGCGCTCGCCGCCCCAGACATGCTGGACGCCCTCGCTGCGGGCCGTCTCCAGGTGGGCAAGGTTCTGCTCCAGCTGGCCGGCGTCGGCCACCGGGCCCATCTCGGTGCCGCGCTCCAGCGCATGGCCGACCTTGAGGGCCGTGAGCCGCTGGCGCAGCCGGTCCACGAAGGCATCGTGCACGCGCGATTCGACGATCAGCCGGCTCGATGCCGTGCAGCGCTGGCCAGTGGAAAAATACGAGCCCTGCAGCGCGCAGTCGATGGCCTGGTCCATGTCGGCGTCGGCCAGTACCACCAGCGGGTTCTTGCCGCCCATCTCCAGTTGCACCTTGGCGCGCCGTGCAGTCGCGGACTTGAGGATGCGGTCTCCGGTATCGACCGATCCCGTGAAGCTGATGGCGTTGACCAGCGGGTGCTCCACCAGGGTCTGGCCGACCTCGCGGCCACTGCCCATGAGCAGGTTGAACACGCCGGCCGGCAGGCCGCAGCGGCTGATGATCTCGGCCAGGGCCCAGCCGCAGGCGGCCACCAGTTCGGCCGGCTTGAACACCACGGTGTTGCCATAGGCCAGGGCGGGGGCGATCTTCCAGGCCGGTATGGCGAAGGGGAAGTTCCAGGGCGCGATGATGCCGACCACGCCCACGGGCTCGCGGGTCACGTCCACCTGCACGCCCTGGCGCACCGAGGCCATGAGCTCCCCCGGAATGCGCAGCGCCTCGCCAGCAAAGAACTTGAAGATCTGGCCCGCACGGGCCACCTCGGCCACGGCCTCGGGCAGGGTCTTGCCTTCCTCGCGGGCCAGCAGGGTGCCCAAAGCGTCCTTGCGTGCCAGCAGCTCGCTGCCGACCAGGTCGAGCACATCGGCGCGGCGCTGCGGGCTGCTCTGGCTCCAGTGGGGCAGGGCGTCGGCGGCGGCGCGGATGGCGCGCTCGGTCTGGTTGCGGTCGGCCCGGGCGTACTCGGCCACCACCTCACGGGTGTCGGACGGATTGGTGCTCACCCCGGTGGTGGTACCGATCTCCCAACGCCCATTGATGAGGTGCCGGGGGGTGAGTTGCTGTGTATCGCCGAGTTTCATGGAAACCTTGGAAGAGCCCTTGGTGCAGAACTGCGGCGAAGTCTAAGATCGATTTAGATATCAATCTAATAGTTTTTTTGACAAAATAGATATACATCCACGCATTCTGGAAAACCCCATGAGCACCTACAACCACTGGTTCATCCGCGCACGGCTCAAGACGCGCCAGTTGCTGCTGCTGGTGGCCCTGGCCGAGGAGGGCAATATCCACCGCGCGGCCCAGGTGCTGAGCATGACGCAGCCCGCAGCCTCCAAGCTGCTCAAGGACCTGGAGGATGTGCTGGAGGTCTCGCTGTTCGAGCGCCTGCCGCGCGGCATGCGCCCGACCTGGTATGGCGAGACCATGATCCGCCACGCGCGCATGGCATTGGCCAGCCTGAACCAGGCGCATGTGGAGATGGCGGCCCTCAAGACCGGGCACTTCGGCCAGGTGGGCATCGGCGCCATCACCTCGCCGGGCCTGAGCCTGCTGCCGGCTGCCGTGGCCATGGTCAAGCAGGAGCACCCGAGCCTGCGCATCTCGCTCGACATCGAGACCAGCCCGGTGCTGATGGACCGGCTGGAGCAGGGCAAGCTCGACATCCTGGTGGGGCGCCTGTTCGAAGAGCACGACAAGACCAACCTGCGCTACGAGCCGCTGAGCGAGGAACTGGTCTGCGCCATGACCCGGCCTGGCCACCCCTTGCTGAGCGTGCCGGGCCTTGCCCTGCGCGACGTGCTGGCCGCGGGCTGGATCGTGCCGCCTGCGGGCAGCGTGCTGCGCCACCGCTTCGACCTGATGTTCCAGCAGGAGGGCCTGTCGCCGCCGGTCAACGTGGTGGAGACCGCGGCCCTGCTGTTCATGACGCGCATGCTGCAGCAGAGCGACATGATCGCCGTGGTGGGCGCCGATGTGGCGCACTACTACGCATCGCACGGCATGGTCGCCATCCTGCCGCTGGCCGTGCCCTGCCATATGGACGCCTTCGGCATCATCACCCGCACGGACCGCCTGCTCTCGCCCGCGGCCAAGGTGATGATGAAGGCGCTCAAGCAGACCAGCCTGGTGCAGTATGGGCGCCGGCTGGAAGCCGGGGATTGAGCTTCGGAGAGGGCTATACCCAGCCGGCGTCCACCTTGAATTCCTGAGCGGTGCACATCGCCGCGTCGTCGGACGCCAGGAACAGCACCATGCGCGCGATGTCGTGCGGGCGCAGCTTGTCGGGCAGGCACTGGTTGCGCGCCAGCTCCTTCTCACCCTCGGCGTCGAGCCAGAGCTTGATCTGGCGCTCGGTCATCACCCAGCCCGGCGAGACGGTGTTGATGCGGATGCGGTCCTGGCCCAGGGTGCGCGCCAGGCCCCGCGTGAGCCCGTTGACCGAGGATTTGGCAATGGCGTAGCAGGGGTAGCCTGCGCCCTTGCCCTGCCAGCCCGTGGATCCGAGGTTGACCACCGAACCCGCGCCCAGGCGGCGCATGCCGGGCACCACGGCCTGGATGGCGAAGAAGGCCGGGCGCTCATTGATGGCCATGCGCTCGTCGTAGTAGTCGGGGGTCACGGATTCCAGTGTGTGGCGGTCGTCGCTGGCCACGTTGTTCACCAGTACCGAGAAATCGCCCAACGCTGCCGCTGCGCGGGCTATGGAGTCTTGCAGCGCGGCGACGTTGCGCACGTCGCACGCCTGCCACCAGGGTCGGGCATGGCCCGCGTCGGCGATCTGCTGGGCCAGGGCCTCGCTGGCTTCGCGCGCCACGTCCACGAATGCCACACGCGCACCCTGTTCGGCGAACGCCGTGACGATGGCCGCACCGATGCCGCTGCCGCCACCGGTGACGAAGACCGGTCGGCCCTGCAGGCTGGGGAAGCGGGCGAGCGTGGCGGGCTGGGAGAGGGATTGAAATTCTGTTGTCATTGCAATTTGTATATAGAAAAATTCCAAAAATAATCATTCCATGCATCAATTGACGTTGATAAGATGCCCGGCGTCAAGAGGCAGGCAGGTAAACAACAAACAGGAGACACGCTTTGAGCAACCAGAGTCCCATGGCGGCGCCCGCTGCGTCGCGATTTCCCATTCCCGCCCTCACGGGGCCCCTGCGCTGCGTGGTCGAAGCCGACGCGCAGCTCGGGGAGGGGCTTGTCTGGTCGGTGCGCGAGCAGGCGCTGTACTGGCTGGACATCCTGGGTTGCCGCCTGTTCCGGCTGGACCCGGCCACGGGCGTGCAGACACAGTGGGGCTTTGATGAGGAGATCTCGGCCCTGGCCGAGCGCCGGGATGCGCCCGGCCTGATCATCACATTGCGGCGCGGTTTTGCCCTGTTCGACCCGGCCACCGACAGCGCACCACGCTACCTGCACCAACCCGTGGCCGAACTGCCCGGCAACCGCTTCAACGACGGCAAGTGCGACGAGCATGGGCGCTTCTGGGGCGGCAGCATGGACTTCGACTGCAAGCTGCCCACGGGGGCGCTCTACCGCTACGACCCCGATGGCCGCTGCACGCGCCACGACGAAGGCTTTGTGGTGACCAACGGGCCCACCTGGGCGATGGCGGATGGCCGCCAGCGCCTGTACTTCAACGATACGCTCAGTTCCATCACCTGGCGCTACGACTTCGATGCCGCCGCAGGCACCGTGTCCAACAAGCAGATGTGGACGCGCTTCAGTGCCGAGGACGGCCTGCCCGACGGCATGACCACCGATGCCCAGGGCCGCCTCTGGATCGCCCACTGGGGCGGCCACTGCGTGACCTGCCACGACCCCGAGACGGCCGAGGAGCTGGGCCGGGTGGTGCTGCCCGCGAGCCAGGTGACCACCTGCGCCTTCGGCGGCGCCGATTTCCGCACCCTCTTCATCACCACCGCACGGGTCGGCCTGACCGCGCAGCAACTGGCGCAGCAGCCGCTGGCCGGCAGCGTGTTTGCCGTGCAGGTCGACAGCCCGGGCGTACCGGCCCATCTTTTTGGTGGCTGAGCCTCTTCACAGGAAAGCATGCGCATGAGCGATACCACCCACCCCGTCACCTGGCTGCGCCACGCTGGCCAGCACCTGGGCCTGGTCCCCTCTCTGGGCGGCAGCGTGGCGGCCTGGCAGATCGACGACCCGCAGCAGCCCGGTGGCCGGCTCGATCTCTGGCGCCCCTGGGACGGCGCCACGCCCGACCTGTACCAGATGGCGTCCTTTGCCATGGTGCCCTGGTCCAACCGCATCAGCGGCGGCGGCTTCACGCACGCGGGCCAGTTCCATCCCATGCAGCCCAACCGGGCCGGCGAGCCGTATCCCATCCATGGCGACGGTTGGCTGCAGCCCTGGACCCTGGCACAGCCCGCGCCCGACACGCTGGAAATGCGCCTGCGCTCGGAGCGTTTCCAGGGCAACCCGTACGACTACGAATCGGTGCAGACCTTCCGCCTGGTGGCGGGCGGGCTGGACCAGCACGTGCTGGTGCGCCACCTTGGGGCCGAGCCGCTGCCTTATGGCATCGGCGTGCACCCGTGGTTTCCGCGCACGCCGGCCACGCGCATCAGCGCGCCGGTCGATGGCGTCTGGCTGTGCGGCGATGACCCGCTGCCGACCGGGCACACCACCCAGTTCCCCGCGGGCTGGAACCTCGGCGAGGGCATTTCGGCCCACGGGGGCCTGATCGACAACGGCTACACCGGCTGGGGTGGCTCGGCACGCATCGAATGGCCCGAACGCGGCCTCGCACTTACGGCCGCCATGCCCGACTTTGCGCAGGACGGCGGTGCGGCGCAGCACTTCTGCCTGGTCTACCGCCCGCCGCAGGGCCCGGCCTTCTGCTTCGAGCCCATCACCCAGCCCATCGACGCCTTTCATCTGCCGGGACAGCCGGGGCTGCGCGTGCTCGCCCAGGGCGAGACGATGGCACTGCACGTGCAGTGGCGCTTCGGCCCCAGCGCCTAGTGGCCTGAGTTGGAAGTTCGTTGAAGAAAGCAATCTGCCGAAATCGCTGCCAGGCTAGGCGCAAAGCACCGCCATGCCGGGTGGCATGGCGAGCATTTGCTTGCGCCGCATGGCGGGGATTGTCGGTAGATTGATTCAACGAATTTCCAAATCGGGGCACTGGGATCAGTCCGCGGCCACCGGGCGGCCCAGCAAGCGGTCCACGGCCGCGCGCAGGGCTGCGAGGGAGGTGGTGTTGAGCACGAAGACCACGAAGCCCTCGATCTGGCTGCTCAGCAGTTCGAAGCGGATATGCAGGAACACCACCAGGTGGTTCTGGATGCGCGTGCCCAGGATGGTGCGGCTGTCACCCACATCGACGCGCGGCGGGCTCAGCTCGAACTCGTTGCCCAGCAGGTCGGCCAGGGCCGCCAGGCAGGCGCTGAGCATCACATTGCCCAACTCGCTCATTGCGTCCTGCTCGATGGCGCTCAGGTCTTCGCCCGGCACGCTCTGGCCCGCAACGATGCGCACGATCTCCAGGCTCTTGTCACCCGGAAAGATCAGCAGCGCATCGCCATTGAAGACCCCGCGAAAGGGCTGGCGAATACCGTGCATGGTGCTGCCGGCCGCGCCCAGCTGCTGGGCCGCCTCGCTCACCGTGAAGATGCTCACGTGCGGCACCGAGAGCAGCACCTCGTCATGCATCAGCCGGCCCATGGCCGCAGCGGCTTTGCCGACGCCGATGTTGAAGATCTCGCTGAGTGCGTCTATCTGTTCCGCATCAAGCTTGGAAGTCATGTCCACTCTCCATCGCGTTGCGCGCCACCTGCGACGCATGAAACCGGCGCGGCCAAGGTCAGTGCCCCCGCGCAAGGGCCGCTCCGCCGCGAAGGCGGCATATCCAGCGCTTGCGCCGGGGGTGTCCCCCTCCCAGACTGCGAAGCAATATGAGAGAGGGGTGGAGGCGCGAAGCGACTCAGGGGGTGCTTCATTCCTTTGCTCCTGTCAGTGTGGCGAGCTTCTTTACCGCTTCAGCCGTGATGGGCTTGGCAATGAACGCCAGCCCTGCCTCCTCGATGCGCTCCTGCACTGCGCCCTGGACATTGGCCGTGACGATGGCGATGGGCAACTGGGGTCGCATCTTGCGCAGGGCAAGGGCTGCCTCCAGGCCGTTCATGCCGTGCATGTTGAAGTCCATGGACACCAGGTCCACGGGGTGCTGCTCGGCCATGGCCAGGGCTTCTTCGCCACTGCTCGCATGCAGGATGCTCCATTGGGGATAGGCCTGCAGGACCAGGCCTTGCAGGATGAGGCGGGACATGCGGCTGTCGTCAACGATCAATAGTTGGAGGCTCATGGCTGGGGCGTGCTTTCTGGTGCGTCATGGGGTGGGGGCGGCGCCGTCATAGGCCAGTACCTTGTTGCGGCCGGTGGCCTTGGCGCGGTACAGCGCCTGGTCGGCCCAGGCCAGGATGGTCTCGATCCAGGCATCACGGTGCGCCATCTCGGCCATGCCGATGGACACGGTGATCTTCAAGGGATCGCTCGCGAGGGAGACGATCTCGAGCCGCGAGATGGCCTCGCGGATGCGCTCGGCCACGGACCAGGCACTCTCGGTCGACGAATGGGGCAGCAAGGCCGCGAATTCCTCGCCCCCCAGCCGCCCCAGGATATCGGCCTCGCGCAGCGCGCCGGCAATGGCCGTGGCGCAGGCGCGCAGCGAGTCGTCGCCGGTCTGGTGCCCATGCCGGTCGTTGATGCGCTTGAAGTGGTCGATGTCGATCATCAGCACCGTGCAGGGCTTGGCATGGCGGCGGCAATGGTCGATGAGGGCCGTGCCGCGCTCCAGGAAGGCACGCCGGTTGAGCATGCCGGTCAGCGAGTCGCGCGTGGCCAGCTCGCGCAGCTGCGACTCCAGCTGCTTGTGCGTGCTGATGTCGAAACCCCAGAGCAGATGGGCCAGCTTGCCGTCGACCTCGATCAGGCGCGCGGACAGCGAACTCCAGCGCGGATTGTTCTTCGCGCCGATGAGGGCTTCCATGCCGTCCACCTGGCCGTAGGTGTCGAGCGCCTCCATCAGTTGCCGGCTGGCGCCGGGCTCGTGCAGCAGTTCGGGCAGGAACAGCTTGATCGGCGGCCACTGCAGGCCCAGGCGTTCCACCATCTGGTTGTTGATGAAGTGCACGAAGCCGCTTTCGACATCCACCAGCACCACATCGCTCGGGCTGGAGTCCAGAATGAAGCCCAGCAGCGCGCGGCTTTCCTCGATCTCGCGTGTGCGGCTGGCCACGCGCATCTCCAGCTGGCGGTTGGCCTGCGCCAGTTGAAGCGACAGGGCCTGCGCCGCCCGGGCCTCGTGCAGCAGCCTGTGGATCAGCAGGGCCGTGCCCACCAGCAGGCCTCCGAGCACGGCGCTGAGCAGCATGAACTGGTTGTGCAGTTCCTGGCGGACGCCATCGGCCTCCTGCGTGGAAAACAGGTGCACCGCCACAACGGCCTTGCGGATGCGCTGCAGCAGTTCATCGGAGTGCAGGAGGATGTCGTCGGCCACATAGGCTCGCTCGAAGGGGGCCGATGCAAACCGGCCGGCCCACCGCTCGGCATGCCTGGCCAGGTCCTCCAGGTCGAGCGCCGTCTGCGGCAGGGCCTGGCGCAGGCGCATGCCGGCGCGCGGGTTGGCGCCGGACATGTCGAGCGTGCTCAGGAGCACCTCCAGGCGCTCCTGCAGATCGGCATCGGGTGCCTCCTGCGCCTTGAGCTTGCGCGCCAGCAGAGCCACGCGCGCCAGTTCACTGTGCACGCTGGACACATGCCAGAGCTCGCTTTGCTGGAACGGCTGCGCCAGCGAGCGCACCTGGCGCAGCGTCCACCACAGGGCCATGGACGTGGCCAGCACCATGGCCACCACCAGCACCAGCAGCCAGTAGGTGCCGCTGCGGTGGCGCAGCAGCCGGCCGGCCCCGGCCGCAGCCGGCAAGGGCTTATCGGACGGAGATGACATGGACCTGCCAGATGGTGCGGTTGATGTAGTCCTGCCGGTGCAGCCGGGGGTTCTGGTCAAAGGGGTAGATCAGGATCAGAGGGCCCTTGTCCCGGATGCTGATCGGCTGGTTGTTGCGGCGGTAGGCCAGGATGGGGTCGTACTGGACCAGATCGCTCCAGGGGATGCGAACAGCGTAGTCGTTCAGGGCCGTCAGCTCGATCTGCTGGGGTTCGTTGCCTCCCAGCAGCTCCACGAGGTGGCGCAGGGACACGCCGCGCCACCGGGACTGGCCCGGCATGCCCAGGGCCTGCGGCAAGCTGGTGACGATCTCGCGGCTAGGCAGCTTCTCCAGCGCCTGCATGGCGCAGGGCAGCACCGTCTGGGTCGCGAGCTGCAGCCGCAGCACCGTGCGCTCGCCGGACGGCGGGCACACTGGGCTGGCGTGGGCGGGCCGGGACAGCCACAGGCTCAACAGGGCAAACAGTGCGAAGGTTGCACAGGGCAACCCCGCCAGGGATCTGGGCATCATCAAGGGCTCTCGCTGGCGCGCTCCTGCGGGCAGTTGCAGGAGCAGATGCAGCGACTATGCCGGGACGCCTTGTGGAAATGGCCGGACTTGCCTGCCGTTGTGGGGGCAATCGGCCCGTTTTGACAATTGTTGACGGCCTGGCCGGGCGCCAGGCCCGCGCGCCCCCCGCTTCAGATGACCCGAAAGCCGTGTGTGCCGTCGCGCCCGAGCTGCTCCACCAGCCCGAACTCCCAGTCCAGGTAGGCCTGCATCGCTTCGCGCGGGCTCTCGGTGCCCTCGTAGGGGCGGCGGTAGCGGTCGGTGCGCGGCGAGGCCAGGCGCGTCTCGCCATGCTCCAGCGGCAGGCTGGCGGCGATCCAGGCCAGGGTGCCGCCTTCGAGCACATGCACCTCGGCGCCTGTGAGGCGCGCCAGGTCTTGCGCGGCGTAGCGGGCGAGCAGGCTGCTGCCGCAGGTGAGCACATAGCGCTCGGCGCGTGGAATGGCCGCCACGGCCTGCGCCAGCTGTGCGCGGATCACGAACCAGGCGCCGGGGATGTGGCGCTGGGTGTAGTTGGCGCTGGTGGTCAGGTCCAGCACGGCGGTGTGGCCGGGCGCATCCTCTTTCAGCCAGGCGGCCAGCTGCGCAGGCGTGGTCCAGGCGATGGGGCCTTCGGGTTCGGGCACGGTGTTGGCCACGGCGCCGGTCTCGCTGAAGTCCGAAGCCTGCGCGCCATCGAGCACCCAGGCCTCCCAGCCCATCTGGGCCAGCCAGGATGCGCTCATGTTGGCGCGCACGCCGTCGTCGTCCACCAGCACCAGGCGCGCGCCGCGCACGGCCGCCGTGTGGTCGGTCTCCTGCACCAATTGCCCGCCCGGCGTGTTGCGAAAGCCGGGCAGGTGGCCGGCCGCGAACTCCTCGGGCGTGCGCACGTCCAGCAAATAGGTGGTGCGGGTGGTCTCGGCCGCAAAGCGGGCCAGGTCGCCGTCCTGGGCACGCTGCACCCGGGCGCGGTCGGCCACGTTGCGTGCCTGCGCTGGTGCCTGGGCGCGGTCGATGTGCACGGCGGGGTCGAAGCGGCGGCTGGCGCCGCGCTCCAGCGTCTGCCCGGCCAGCAGCCAGCCGATGGTGCCGTTGCGCAGCGCGGCCACGGGGTTGGGGATGCCCGCATTGACCAGCGACTGCGTGCCGATGATGCTGCGCGTGCGCCCCGCGCAGTTCACGATGATCTGTGTGGCCGGGTTGGGCGCCAGCGCCTGGGCGCGCAGCACCAGCTCGGCGCCGGGCACGCTCACGCCGGTGGGGATGTTCATGGTGTGGTATTCGTCGTAGCGGCGTGCGTCCAGCACCACCAGGTCGGCCTTGGCGTCGATCAGGGCCTGCACCTCCTCGGCCGCGAGCGAAGGGGTGTGGCGCTCGGCCTCCACCAGTTCGCCAAACGATTTGCTGGGCACGTTCACGTCGATGAACAGCTCGCCCCCCGCATCGCGCCAGCCTTGCAGGCCGCCTGCGAGCAGAGTCACCTGGGTGTAGCCCAGGCGCTGCAGGGTGCGCGCTGCGGGCTCGGCCAGGCCCTCGCCAGCGTCGTAGACCACGATCAAGGTGTCGCGGCGGGGGATGCGCGTCCATGCATCGAGCTCGATCTTGCCCGCGGGCAGGTTGGCGGCGAACAGCGGGTGGCCCTGGGCGTAAGGGTCTTCCTCGCGCACGTCGAGCAGGGCGATTTCCTCGCGGGCGAGCAGGGCCTCACGGACCTGGAGAACAGAAGTGTGGGGAATGGCAGGAGCGGTCATTGGGGGAATGGTACGGGTCTTTGGATAAAGGGGGTCAGGCCGAAGGCGCCGGGTTCTTCGAGAGGTCCCAGATGTTGGGCAGGGTGCTGTTGCTGTAGCCCGAGATGAAAGGTTTGCGCGTGCCGTCTTCCAGGTACACGCTGCGCTGCACGGCGCCGATGTTGGCACCGTAGACGTGGACGCTGATGGAAGTCTGGCCAGGCACCGCATTGCTCACGCGATGCACGTCGCCGATGGTGGGGGAAACAGCCTCCACCTGGCCTGGCTGCAGTCGGTGCGGCGCGCCCTGGGGGGCCCAACGGCCATCCGCCGTGCGGGCATAGGCCTGCGAGTCTTCGGCGCCGCGCAGCATGCCTATCAGCCCCCACACCGTGTGGTCGTGGATGGGCGTGGCCTGGCCCGGCCCCCAGACAAAGCTCACCACCGAGAAGCGGCCCAGCGCGTCGGCATGCAGCAGGTACTGCTGGTAGCGCTCGGAGCTCTCCTGGGCATAGGCGGCGGGCAGCCAGTCGTCATGGGCCACCAGGGCGCCGAGCAGGGCGCCGCCGCGCGTGAGCAGTTCGGGCTCGGGCGGGGCGCTTTCCACCAGGGCGGCCAGTTGCTGCACAAAGCTGCGCAGGCGGGCGGTATTGGGGGATGAGGGTGATGAAGGGGATGCTTGTTCGAGAACGTCGGGGGCGAGGGCATGCATGCCCTGCATTGCACCAGCCTTGGGCGCTGGGGTGTGTGGAAAGTTTTGCATATCCATCTCCGTTTTTCTTCGTTCTCTTTTGGGGGGCTGCCCTGTGCAATGCGGCTGGTGCGGTGCTTGCCACCGCTGTCTCTTTCTTTTTCATTACACACGAGGTGCCGGGCATGAACAACAAGGGCCAGATTCTGGGTGGGGGAGAAGCGCGTTGGTCGCGCCGGCAGTTGCTGCGCGCCACCGGCGCGGCCACGGTGGTGGGCGCATCGGGCGTGGTGGGCAGCCAGGTGTTGGCCGCCGGCAAACTGCGCGAGGTCAAGCTGGCCTGGAACGCCAATGCCATCTGCCTGTCGGCCGCCCCAGTGGCCATTGAGCGCGGCATCTTCGAAAAGCACGGCCTCAAGGTCGAGCTGGTCAACTTCGCGGGCTCCACCGACCAGTTGCTCGAAACCATCGCCACCTCCAAGGCCGATGCCGGCCTGGGCATGGTGCACCGCTGGATCAAGCCGCTGGAGTCGGGCTTCGATGTGAAGCTGGTGGGCAGCTCGCACGGCGGCTGCTCGCGCCTGGTGGGCTACGAGGCCGCGGGCGTGACCAGCCTGCAAAAACTCAAGGGCAAGACCATCGCGGTGTCGGACCTCAACAGCCCGGGCAAGAACTTCTTCTCGGTGCTGCTGACCAAGGCTGGCCTGAACCCCGAGAAGGACATCACCTGGCGCCAGTTCCCCGGCGACATGCTGGGCCTGGCGGTGGAAAAGGGCGAGGCCCAGGCCATTGCCGACGGCGACCCCAACCTGCTGTTGATCCAGCGCCGCACCAAGGGCCTGGTGGACCTGGCCTCCAACCTCTCGGGCGAGTACGCGGCCAAGACCTGCTGCGTGCTGGGCGTGAGCGGCGCGCTGGTGCGCAATGACAAGGGTACGGCAGCCGCGCTCACGCGCGCCATCATTGAGGCCTCGGACTTCGTGGCCGACAACCCCAACGAGACGGCACGCATCTTTAGCCCCTATTCCAAGGTGCCGCAGGAGGACCTGCGCGCGGTGCTGGGCACGCTCACGCACCGCAGCCACCCCGTGGGCACGGCCCTGCGCCAGGAGATCGAGTTCTACGCGCGCGACTTCAAGCTGGTGGGGGTGCTCAAGCCTTCCACCGATCCGGCACGCTTTGCCGCCCACGTCCACGCCGACGTATTGGCCTGAGCCCGCCATGAGCACTGTTGCCGATCACATCCTGCCCGCACCGGCCTCGGTGTCGGCCGCGCCAACGCCCCGCGCGCCAGCGGTGGCCGTGCCGCAGCGGGCCACTGCCTTGCCGTCTTTCTGGTGGACCGGCCTGGCCGCCGCCATCGCCTGGACTGCGCTGGGCCTCATCACCTATCTGTGGCCCAACAAGCCCGTGGGCTTCAGCGATTGGGCCTTCACCGAGGAGTTCGCTATCGGGTCTGGCGCCGTGGCGCTGCTCCTGGCGGTGCTGGCCTTCGTGCCGGGCGCGCTGGGCCGCGCAGCGCCCCGTGTGCGCAAGGCCGGTCCCTGGCTCGTGGCCCTGGCGTTGGGCTTTGCGGTCTGGGAGATCTTCACGGCCAAGCTGGGCACCTTGCCGCCGCCGTTCTTCGCACCGCCGCAAAGCCTGGTGGAGGTCTACGCCACCGATTGGGCGCGCCTGCTGGAAAGCGCGGGGGCATCGCTGCGCCTGCTCGCCCTGGGCATTGCGATCGGCGCAGCGGCGGGTTTTGTCACGGGCGTGCTGATCGGATGGTCGCGCCAGGCCAGCTACTGGATCCACCCCGTGCTGCGCATCCTGGGGCCCGTGCCCACCACGGCGCTGCTGCCGGTGAGCTTCTATTTCTTCCCGTCGAGCTGGTCCACGGCGATCTTCCTGATCGCGCTGGGCACGGCCTTCCCGGTGGCCATCCTCACCTGGTCGGGCGTGGCCGGCGTTCACAAGAACTACTACGACGTGGCGCGCACCATGGGCGCGTCGCCCTGGTTCCTGGTGCTGCGCGTGGCCATACCGGCCGCGCTGCCGCAGGTCTTCGTGGGCCTGTTCATGGGCCTCGGGGCCGCATTCTCCACCCTGGTCGTGGCCGAAATGCTGGGCGTGAAGGCGGGCCTGGGCTGGTACCTGACCTGGGCCCAGGGCTGGGCGGCTTATCCCAACATGTATGCGGCGCTGATCGTCATGGCGCTGCTGTTCTCGGGCGTGATCACCTTGCTGTTCGTGCTGCGCGACCGGGTGCTGTCCTGGCAGAAGGGGGTGGTGAAATGGTGAGCGCTGTTGCATCGGGATCGACCGCTTCCACCCAGGTCACTGGCGCACGCATCGACGTGCGCAATGTAAGCCACTGGTTCGACCTGCCCGCCGGCCCGCTGCACGTCATCGACGAGCTCGACCTGTCGATCGCCCCTGGTGAATTCGTGGCCCTGCTCGGGCCCAGCGGCTGCGGCAAGAGCACCTTGCTGCGCCTGGTGGCGGGGCTGGAGCCCGCTACCACGGGCGAACTGCTGCAGGACGGCACGCCCATCACCGACCCCGATCCCTCGCGCATCGTGGTCTTCCAGGACCCCACGCTGTTCCCCTGGCGCACGGTCTGGGACAACGTGGCCCTGGGCCTGCAGGCACGCGGCATTTTGCGCACGCAGCGCCACCGGGTGGACGAGGCGTTGCGCCTGGTCGGCCTGCAGGACTTTGCCAAGGCCTTCCCACACCAGCTCTCGGGCGGCATGGCGCAGCGCGTGGCGCTGGCGCGGGCCCTGGTGAACGACCCGAGCCTCTTGGTATTGGACGAACCGCTGGGCAAGCTCGACTCGCTCACGCGCCTGTCCATGCAGACCGAGCTCGTGGACCTGTGGCAGCGCACGGGCTTTTCGGCCCTGCTGGTCACGCACGACGTGGAGGAGGCGCTGTTCATGGCCCAGCGCGTGGTGGTGTTCTCCGACCGGCCGGCACGCATCCAGCAGGTGCTGGTGAACGATTTGCCGTACCCACGCCACCGTGGCGACCCGCGCCTGGCCGAGCTGCGCCGCGAGGCCCTGGCGTTGCTGGGGCTGGATGCCAGCTGGTAGCGGGAGCGCCTTGTCCCCTGAGTTGCTGAACGGCCTGCTCGAAGGCCTGCATGCTGCGCAGCAGGGCCTGCGTGCCTTGCTGCACGCCCTGGGCCTGGCGCCCGAGGTGCATGGTCAGCCTGGCTGGCCGCTCGCGCATCGCATTGCCGCCGAGATGCTGGTGGTGGATGCCGGCCACGCACGGCGCGTTCTCGGGTCGCTGGCCTGCACGGGCGCTGCCCTGGTGCTGCTGGCCGTGGCGCTGCCCTGGCGCCGCGCCCGCTGGCCGCTGGCGGCCCTGGCCATCACCGTGCTGGTGCTGGCCCCCTGGCCCCAGGCCCATCTGCTGCTGGCGCCGGCCGTGGCGACCAGCCTGCACCAGTCGCCCACCGGCTTTGCTGCCGCAGGCATTGTGCGCGGCCAGGCCGCCTACCAGCAGCATTGCGTGCGCTGCCATGGCGCCGACGGCCGGGGCGAGGGCCCCGACGCGCCCCAACTGGTGCAGTGGCCACCCAACCTGAACGGCGCCTTGCTCTGGAAGCGGCTCGATGGCGAGCTGTTCTGGCGCGTGCGCGAGGGCATGCACAACCGCGCCGGTGTGCCCACCATGCCCGGCGCGGGCAGCGCATTGAGCGACGCGCAGATCTGGGAGGTGCTGGATTATCTGCAGGCTCATGCGGCCGGGCAGATGCTGCGCGAATCGGGCACCTGGGACCGCCCGGTGCGCCTGCCGGCCATGGCCGTGCAATGCCGCCAGGGGCGCGCGCGGCATAGCAGCGGGCTGGTGGGGCAGCGCGTGCGCGTGGTCGTGGCAGGGCCCGGCGTGCAACCCGTGGCCGACGATCCGCGCCTGGTGACCCTGGTGGCGGGCACGCTGGCGGAAGGCTCCGATCCCGAATGCCGGCCGCAGGCAGGCATGCATGCCGTGGAGCAGGCGCTGGCGCTGGTCGTTGGCATACCGGCCGCCGAACTGCCGGGCTACCAGTTGATCGTGGACCGCGCCGGCTGGTTGCGCGCCCGCGGCCAGCCGGGCAAGGCCGCCTGGTCCGAGGACGACCTGGTCTGCCGCTCGACCACGGTACCCCAGGCGCCCACCGACAGGGTGGTGGCCACCCTGGCGGGCCAGGGGGATGGGCTGGAGGCCCTGATCCGCCGCATGGACGCCGAACCGGTGCGGCTCACGCGCGGCGGCTTTCCGCACTGAGAAGGAGAGGTGGCTCCGGTCAGCCCTCCATCCGGTTCAGCGTGAACGGCGCCGCCGCGAAGATGCGCACGCCATGCTCCAGCGCGTCCTCGTCGAAGTCGAACAGCGGGTGGTGGTGCGGGTGGCAGATGTGCTTGGCCGCGCTGCGCGCGCCGATCAGCGCATAGGCGCCCGGGGCATGTTCGGTGAAGGCGCTGAAATCCTCGCTGTTGGGCAGCGGGTTCATGGTGTGCAGGGGAACGTCGGACAGGGCCTCGCGCACGGCGGCGCGCAGGGCGGCAGCGGTGGCCGGGTCGTTGACCACCGGGCGGTAGCCGTGCATGTACTCCAGCTCCACCGTGGCGCCATGGGCCTGGGCCACGCCACTGGCGATGCGGGCTATGGCCTCGGGCACGCGCGCGCGCACCTCGGGCGAGTAGCAGCGCACCGAGCCCGACAGCTCCGCGCTGTCCGGGATCACATTGAACGCCGAGCCGGCCTGGAACTTGGTGACCGAGAGGATCAGGGCCTCGTGCGCATCGGTGTTGCGCGCCACCACGGCCTGCAGGTTGGCCACGATCTGCGCGCCGATCCAGATCGGGTCGATGCACTTGTCGGGGTTGGCCGCATGGCCGCCCTTGCCCTGCACGCGCAGTACGAAGCGGTCGGAGCTGGCGAGCGTGGGGCCGTCGAGCACCACGATGCGGCCCGTGTCCACGGTGGACATGACGTGGGCCGAGATGATGCGGTCCACGCCCTGCATCACGCCGGCGTCCACCATCTGCTGCGCGCCGCCGGGGTGCTGTTCCTCGGCATGCTGGAAGAAAAAGCGCACCTCGCCCGGCAACTGCTGGCGCAGCCCGGCCAGCAGCCGCGCAGCGCCCAGCAACATCGAGGCATGCCCATCGTGCCCGCAGGCGTGCATCGCGCCGGGCCGGGCCGAGGCATAGTCGCAGGTCTTCTGGTCGTGGATGGGCAGGGCGTCGATGTCGGCTCGGATCGCCAGCACCTTGCCGGGCAGGGCGCCGCGCAGCGTGGCCACCAGGCTGGTGGGGGTGGGGCGGTGGATGGCCAGGCCGTCGATCTGGCGCAGCTCGCGTTCCAGGAAGTCGGCCGTGTCGATCTCCTGGAACGACAGTTCGGCGTGGCGGTGCATGTGGCGGCGCCAGGCCACGACCTGCTCGTGCTGGGCGCGGGCCTGTGCGGTGATGGTGGCTATCAGTTGCGGGGTGGACATGGTGCGGCTCACTCCATCTCGATCTTGCGGGCTTGCACCACCTTGCGCACACGCTCCAGGCTGGTGCCGATGAGCGCGCCGAACTGCTCGGGCGTGCCGGCGATGGACTCGGCGCCCAGTTCCTTCAGGCGCGCCTGCAGGGCCGGGTCCTTCAGCGCATCGGCCGCCGCGGCGTTCAGTTTGGCCACGATGGCCGGGGGCGTCTTGGCCGGCGCCACCAGGCCAAACCAGGTGATCGCGATCTCGTTGAGGTCTGCATGGCCCAGCTCCTTGAAGGTGGGCACATTGGGCAGGGCCGCCAGGCGCGTGTCGGCTGCCACCACGAACGGGACCAGCTTGCCGGCCTTGATGTGGGGCGCGGACGAGGGGTACTGGTCGCTCAGCAGCTGGGTCTCGCCGCCCAGCGCGCCCGTGATCACCGGGCCCATGCCCTTGTAGGGCACGTGGCGCACCTGGATCTTGAGCTCGTCGTTCATGGCCTCGATGATCAGGTGGCCGATGGAGCCGGAGCCGGGCGAGCCCGCGTTGAGCTGGTCGGGCTTGCTGCGCGCCAGCGCCACCACGGCGGGCAGGCTGTCCACCTTGAGGCTGGGGTGGGCCGAGAACACCGAGGGAATGGAGGCCAGCGCCGTGATCGGCGCAAAGTCCTTGAGCGGGTCGGTGCGCGAGGCCTTGAGCAGCACCGGGTTCACCGCCAGCGTGCTCACCGTGCCCACGCCAATGGTGTAGCCGTCGGGCGCCGAGCGTGCCACGGCCTCGGCGCCGATGGCGCCGCCTGCACCGGCGCGGTTGTCCACCACGACCGACTGGCCCAGCGACTTCTGCATGCGGTCGGCCACCAGGCGCGCCACGATGTCGGTGGAGCCGCCGGGGGCGAAGGGCACGATCAGCTTCACGGGCTTGTCGGGGTAGGCCTGGGCGAACGCGGCGGGCATGGTGGTGCACAGGCTGGCGATGGCAGCGGCCAGCAGCTTGGTGCGTCGGGGGAGGAGACGGGTCATGGTGAAAACCTGGCGGTAAAAGATGCTGCGGCGGATTGTGGGGTCTGGCTATTGGATTGACCAATAGAATTTAGGGGTTTTGTATTGGATTGGCTTATGACAAAGGCTCCAGCGGCAGTGACCGACCCCGGTGTATTGTTCAACCGCCTGCTCGCGCGCGGGCGGTTGCGTCACCTGCAGCTGATTGCGGCCCTGGCCGATGCGGGCAGCGTGCAGCGCGCGGCGGCTGCCGTGGGCATGAGCCAGCCGGCCGCCACCCAGGCCCTGTCAGATTTGGAAGACCTGCTGCAGGCCCCCTTGTTCGAGCGCCACAATCGCGGCGTGCGGCCCACGCGCTTTGGCGAGGCCGTGGTGCCCGTGGCGCGCAATGTGCTGCAGGCCCTGCGCGCCACCACCGAAACGCTGTCGGCCCTGCAGGCGGGCGCCCAGGCCTTTTTGCGCCTGGGCTGCATTCCCGCAGCGGCCTCGGGCCTGCTCGCCCGCGCGCTGCCGGCGCTGCTGCAGGCGCAGCCGGGGCTGCAGGTGGAGCTGATCGAGGAGAACATGGTGCACCTGCTGCCCGAGTTGGCCGCCGGCCGGCTCGATGCCGTGGTCTGCCGTCGCCCGCAGGACGTGCCTGCCGCCTGGCAGTTCGAGTTGCTTCAGAGCGATGCACCCGCAGTGGTGGCCGCGCCCGGACACCCCTTGGCGGGCCTGCGCAGCGTGGCGCTGGGCCGGCTGGTGGGCCTGCCCTGGGTGCTGCCGCCGCGGGGCATGGGCGTGCGCGACTACTACGACCGGCTGTGGGCCGGCCATGCGCAGCAGCCTGTGCTCTACCCCATGGCCACCACGGCCCTGCCCGTGGTGCTGGAGGCCCTGCGCAGTACCGGCGCCGTGAGCCTCATGCCGCAGAGCATTGCCCAGGCGCTGGTGGACACAGGCGTGGCCGTGGTGCTGGCCGTGAAGCTGCCCCAGGCGCTGGAGTCCTCACTGCAAGGGCTAGGCCTGCTCACTACGGGTTTTGCCGACGGGCCGGCGCTTGCGGCCCTGCGGGCGCGGTTGCGCATTGCGCCGGCATAGGCAGGTGCGGCCCCTTACATGGGCTCGATCTGCGCCTTCTTCATCATCGCCTCGGTCAGCAGCATCTCCTTGGTGAAGTTGCGCTTGTACGCCTCGGCGTCCATGGGAGTGACAGAGCCGCCTTGCTCCTCCAGCGCGGCAATGACCGCCGGCAGCTTCAGTGCCTTCTCGAACGCGCCGCGCATGCGCGCCACGATGGGATCGGGCGTGCCCGCGGGCACCGACACGCCGCCCCAGGAGGTCAGCTCTACGCCGCGCACGCCTAGCTCGGCCAGCGTGGGCACCTGGGGCAGCTTGGGGTTGCGGCGCGTGCCGGCAATCGCCAGGGCGCGCAGCTTGCCGGCCTGGATGTTGGAGTAGGCCACCGAGAAGATGGGCGCGCCGAAGGTGACCTGGCGGCCCATCACGGCGTTGACGATCTCCGACGCGCCCTTGTAGGGCACATGGGTGACCTGCGCATCCACCGCGCTGAGCAGCAGCTCCACCCCCAGGTGCGAGGGCGTGCCCACGCCGCCCGAGGCATAGTCGAGCTTGCCGGGGGCCGCACGCGCCTTGGTGAGCAGGTCGTCCAGCGTGCGGATGTCGGACGCCGCATTGACGATGAGCACGATGTCCGCGCTGGTCAGGCCCATCACGTGCTGGAAGTCCTTGAGTGCGTCATAGCCCGGCGCCTTGTACATGTGCATGCTTGCAGCCATGGGGGCGCTGGAGTAGATCCAGGTGTAGCCGTCGGGCGCGGCCTTGGCCACCTGGCGCGCGCCCAGGTTGCCGCCCACGCCGCCGCGGTTCTCGATCACCACCGCCTGGCCCAGTTCGCGGCCCACCGCCTCGTGGATGATGCGTGCCGTGGTGTCGGGCGCCGTGCCCGCGAGGAAGGGCACCACCCACTTGATGGGGCGCGTGGGCCAGGGCTCGGCCGCCCGGGCCGTGCCCAGCGTGAGCAGGGCGGGGGCGGGCAGCAGGCTGGCGGCCAGGGTCTGGCCGAGAAATTGCCGGCGTTGTAGCCGGCGTTGCAAGGTGTGTGTGCTCATGTCTTTGTCTCCTGTCTTTATAGTGGAATCGCCTTGATCGCTGAAAACTCAGGCTTGGGGTGCCAGCAGCTCCTTGGCAATGGTGTTGCGCTGGATCTCGCTGGTGCCCGTGAGCACGCGGTACATGCGCAGCATGCGGAACAGAAACTCCACGCGCCGCCCCTGCACGATGCCCTCGCCGCCATGGATCTGCACGGCCCGGTCGGCAATGCGAAACGCCGTCTCGGAGCAGAACAGCTTGGCCATCGAGGCCTCGGCCCGGGCCTGACTGCCCGCGTCGATCTGGCGCGCCGTGCCCAGCATCAGCGCACGGGCCGCGCACAGCTCGGTCGCCATGTCGGCCAGCAGGTGCTGGATGGCCTGGAAGTCGCCGATGGCGCGGCCGAACTGGCGGCGTTGCAAGGCGTAGTCACGTGCGTCGCGCAGGGCCAGCTGCGCCAGGCCCAGCATGGCCGGGCAGTGCAGTAGGCGGTTCACGGTGATGCGCCCCAGCGCCAGCGCCAGGCCCCGGCCCGGCTCGCCGATCAGGTTGGCAGCGGGCACGCGGCAGCCTTCGAGCACGATGTCCCCGGTGGACGACTGGCCGGCCATGGTCTTGTAGCCCGTCTCCACCCGCACGCCGGGCGCCTTGAGGTCCACGAAGAAGGCCGTGACCTCGCGCTCGGCCGGATCGCTGGCCGTAGAGGCCATCAGCACCGCATAGTCGGCAAACGGCGAGCCCGAGATGAAGCGCTTGCGCCCGTCGATCACGAAGCTGTCACCATCGCGCACTGCACGGGTCTGCACGGCGCCGGCGTCCGACCCCGCCTCGGCCTCGGTCAGTGCAAAGCAGATGGCCTTGTCGGCCCGGGCCACCGGCGCGATGAACTGCTGCAGCTGGTAGGGCGTGGCCTGGCGCGCCAGCGCCCCCACGCGTGGCGGGCCGCTCAGCTCGCCGAATACATGGGGCGCAAAGGGTGAGCCGCTGGCATAGATGGCCTCCTTGATGAGCACATGGTCCAGCACCGACAGGCCCAGGCCGCCCATGGCCGTGGGCAGGGTCATGCCATAGAAGCCCAGTTCGTGCGAGCGCTTCCACACTTGCTGCAGCAGGGTGCGGTCGGCGCCCTGTTCATGGTCGATGCCGTGCTCGCGCGCCAGCGCGGCCAGCTCGCCATGCAGGAACTCGTTGATGCGGCCGATCAGCTCGGCTGCGCGCTCGGAACCTTCGAAGGGGATGTCGAACAGGGGAGCGGGTATCGGGTTGATGGAATCGGTCTTCATGTGTTTCGTCCTCGTGTTCAATTCACCATGCGGGTGTGGCCGGTCCAGTAATTCGCCTGGATGGCCTTGCGCATCACCTTGCCGTTGGGGTTCTTGGGCAGCGAGGGCACGAACTCGATGTGCCGCGGCCGCTTGAAGCCGCCCAGCAGCGGGGCGCAGAAGCGGGCGATGGCCTCGGCATCCGCATGGCGGCCGGGTTTGAGCACCACGTGCGCGGCCACGGCCTCGCCCCATTTGTCGTCAGGAATCGCGAACACGCAGGCATCGGCCACCGCCTCGTGCTGGTAGAGCACGGCCTCCACCTCCGAGGGGTAGACATTGAAGCCGCCGCTGATCACCATGTCCTTCTTGCGGTCGACGATGTAGACATAGCCCTCGTCGTCGGCGCGCGCCAGGTCGCCAGTGTGGTAGCGACCGTCCTTGAGCACCTCGGCCGTGAGCTCGGGCGCGCGCCAGTAGCCCGCGAAGACATCGGGCCCGCTGACCACGATCTCGCCGATTTCGCCCGGGGCCACGGCCTGGCCCTCGTCGTCCACGATCTCCACCAGCGATTCCAGGAAGGGCCGGCCGCATGAGGCCAGGCGCTCGGGCAGGGCGGCGCGGGCGAACAGGTGGTCTTCCACCGACAGGCCGCACACGCCCGAGGTGGTCTCACCCGCCCCGTAGCCCTGCGACAGCACCGGGCCGAACACGTCCATGGCGCGCAGGATGCGCGCGGGTGCCATGGGCGCAGCGCCATACCCCAGGCGCAGCAGGTCGGGCAGGGGGCGGTACTGGCCCTCCAGCTCGGCCAGCAGCATGTTGATCATGGTGGGCACCATGAAGGTGTGGGTCACGCGCTCGGTACGCATCTCGGTGATGAAGCGGCCCGGCTCGAAGCCCGAGAACAGCCGGATCGTGACGCCGCTGCACAGCGCCGGCACCAGTTGCATGCCCGAGGCATGGGTGACCGGCCCCACCAGACCGAGCAGGTGGCCGCTGCGCATGCCGTCCGAGCGCATGAGGAACTTGCGCAGTTGTGCCAGCCGGTTGCCGAAGGTCTGCATGGCCGCCTTGAGCACACCCGACGAGCCCGAGGTGTAGTGCAGCACGGCCACTTCATCGGCCGTGACGCGCTCGGCTGTGAAGGCATCGCTGGCGGCCGCCAGCGCGACCTCGTACGAGGTGTCGGCCGGGCCATCGAGCAGCAGCAAGCGCGGCATGGGGCCTGCGATGTGCGCGCGGAAGGACTCTGCGCGCTCGGCGGTGGTCACGATCACCGCGGCATCGCTGTTGGCGGTGATCGCGCCCACCTCGGCGGGCGACAGCCGGGCGTTGAACGGCGCTTTGACGAAGGCGCCCTTGTAGCAGGCCAGTTCGATCTCGACGATCTCGGTGCAGTTGGGCAGGTAGATGCCCACGCGGTCGCCGCGCGCCAGGCCCAGGCCACGCAGGGCGTTGGCCAGGCGGTTGGAGCGCCGCTCCAGCTCGGCATAGGTGAGGCTGCGCGTGGCGCTGGTGACGGCAAGCTGCCGGGCATGGGCCCGCGCGCTGCGCGAGACGAGTTCGCCGACGTTGGCGATGTTGGGGGCGGGCTGTGGCATAGGTCTCCTGGAATGCGCCGTGTCCGTGTCGGCATGGCTTGCCAGGCACTGTTCCAGAAGACCGCCTGCTACAGGAAATACCGTTTGCTGATGCCAGCCCATCAATAAAAATGATGGCCCCGGCCTGGGTGGGCCTCCCGGGGCGCTGGACGTCAGGCCGGCAGCTCGGCCTGCCAGGCGCCGCAACGCACCAGCCGCGTGGTTTCCTGCACCAGTGCATCGATGACCACCTGGGTCGGGGCATCGACCACCCGGTCCGCAGCGGTCGCCAGGGTGTAGGCGCGTGGCAGCAGCGGGCGCACGACGCGGGCCACGATCCAGTCCTGCCGGCCCGGGTGCGGGCTGTCGGCCAGCGAGCAGGCGGGCGTGAAGGTGAAGCCCGCCCCGCACTGGTAGAGCGAGCGGATCACGCGCGCCGAGTCGTGCTCGTGCACCACGTTCAGGGCCACGCCCAGGGCGCTGGCGGCCTCTTCCACGTTCTGGCGGATCGAGAAGCGGCGCGACTGCAGCACCAGCGGCAACTGCGCGGCCTGAGCGAAGTCGATCTCGGGGTGGCCGCCCGCGGCGCGTCCGCGCGGAGCAGGCCGCAGCAGCGGGGCCACGGTGCCATCGGCATCGTGCCCGCAGACAAAGATGGCCTCGCGTGCCAGCGGTGTGCAGCGCAGCCCGTCGATCTGGGGTGTGTCCACCAGAATGCCCACGTCGGCCCGGCGGTCGAGCATGGCCTTGCGCACCATCAGGCTCAGGTCGTCGAGCACGAACACGCGGATGCGCGGGTGGCTGCGCTTGAGTGCGGCCAGCACCGGCCCGAGCAGCAGCGAGGCGAGCAGAAAGGGCGCTGCCACCGTCACCGAGCCCTCGGGCCCCTGCGGCAGGCGCTGGATGCGCTCGCGCACGGCCTCGGCGTCCGAGAGCAGGCGACGCGCGTCCTCGTACAGCTGCATGCCGGCCGGCGTGGGCGTCACGCCCGCGTGCGAGCGGTCAAACAGCTGCGTGCCCAGCTCGGCCTCGAGCTTCTTGATCTGCGCGGTGAGTGCCGTCTGGGCCACGTACAGCGACCCGGCTGCGCGCGAGAGGCTGCCGGCTTCGAGCACGGCGATGAAGTAGCGAAGGGTGCGCAGGTCCATGGCGCGACTCTACCCGGTGGTCGGGTGGGGCGGGCCGGGGTATGCGCCCACCGAGTTTGCAAACACGGTTTTCTTCGTTGGCAGGCACAGACCGGCTCCCGATGATGGGCGCAGTCCCCCATTCCACCCCCCAGGAGCCCGCTATGCCCGTCCAGTTCATCGGCATGATCCAGCCGCACGAAGTCTCTGAAACCATCGCCCGCAAGGGGCCCGCCGTGGACTCTGCCTATGTGCGCGTGTTCGCCCAGGCGCACGAGCATGCGGGCTTCGACCGCATCCTGGTGCCGGCCAGTTCGTCGAGCCCGGACACGCTGCTCACCGTGGCCTATGCCGCCTCGGTCACCGAAAAGATCGGCTTTCTGCTGGCCCATCGCCCAGGTTTCGTCGCGCCCACGCTGGCCGCGCGCCAGCTGGCCACGCTGGACCACTACACCGGCGGCCGCCTGGCGGTGCACTACATCAGCGGCGGCTCCGACGAGGACCAGCAGCGCGATGGCGACTTCCTGGACCACGACCAGCGCTATGCCCGCACCGACGAGTACCTGGAGCTGCTGCGCCGGGTGTGGACGGTCGACAAGCCTTTCGACCACGAAGGCGCCCACTACCGCGCCAAGGGCGTGTGGTCCGAGGTCAAGCCGCTGCAGCAGCCCTATGTGCCCATTTATTTCGGCGGCGCCTCGGCGCCCGCGCTGCAGGTGGCCGGCAAGCACGCCGACGTGTATGCCCTGTGGGGCGAGTCGCTGGCCCAGGCCGGCGACCTGGTGCGCCGCGTGCGCGCCGAAGCCACGCTGCATGGGCGCGAAGTGGAGTTCAGCATCTCTTTCCGGCCCATCCTGGGCAAGACCGAGGAAGAGGCCTGGGCGCGTGCCGACCAAATCCTCGAAGACACGCGCCGTCTGCGCGTGCAGCAGGGCTATTCGCGCGGCATCGGCCCGCAGCAGAGCGAGGGGGCCCAGCGCTTGCTGGCCGACGCCGCCAAGGGCGACCGCGTGGACGAGCGCCTGTGGACAGCCATCGCGCGCGAGATCGGCGGGCGCTCCAACTCCACCTCGCTGGTCGGCACGCCCGAGCAGGTGGCCGATGCGCTGCTGAAATACTACGACCTGGGCATCAGCACCTTCCTGATCCGCGGCTTCGACCCGCTGGTCGATGTGATCGACTACGGCCGTGAGCTGCTGCCCCTGGTGCGCGCTAAGGTGGCCGAGCGCGACCGGCAGGCGGCCGGCCAGGTGGCGCTGAAAGTCGCCTGACCTCTTCGGACCCATGCCTCTGCGGCGCGCACTCCTTGCGGGGTGCGCGCCGCGGCGTTTGGCGATCAGGCGGGGGAGGGCGCTGCGCCTCGGGTGCCGATGGCGCCGGTGAAGCTGCGGTCCCACAGCGGCGCCACCTGGGCCGGGCCGTCGAGCACGCCCAGCTGCAAGAAGGTGTCGGCCACGGCCTGGTGGCCCTTGACCACGCTGTCGTCCACGGCGCGCAGGTCGTAGTTGGTGCTGCGGTTGTTCCACAGCTCGATCAGGTCGCCCACGGGCACGCGCGTCTCCTCGGACTGGGCGCGCGCGTAGGCCAGGTAGTTGCCGTTGGCCCACAGGTAGGCGCGGCGCAGGCGCTGCAGGTAGTCGCCGATGGCCACCTGCTTGAGCGGGTCCTGGATCGACTTGGGGTTGGCATAGATGGGGAAGTTGCCCGAGAGGTAGCCGTCGCCCGTTTTGAGCACGCGCGCCCCATAGCGCAGGCGTGCCAGCTGGCCGTTGTAGCCGTAGATGGCCCAGGCATCGAGGTCGCCGCGGTCAAAGGCCGAGAGGCCGTCGGCCGGCGTGAGGTTCACTGCGTTGATGTCGGCAAACGACAGCCCGGCCTCGGCCAGCTGCCGACTCAGGTAGTAGTGCGAGGTGGTCGCGCGCACATAGCCCACGCGCTTGCCCTTCAAATCCGCAATGCGCTGGATGGGCGCGTCCTTGCGCGCCAGCGTGACCTGGTTGTTCAGGTCCTCGCGCACCACGGCAATGAAGCGCACCTGCGCCTTCTGGCGCGCGGCGAACAGGGCGGGGATCTCGCTGCCCGAGCCCAGGTCGAGCGCGTCGCCGTTGATGGCCTCGATGTGCAGCACGCCGTTGTTGAGCTCGCGCCACTCGATGCGGTAGGGCGTCTGGCCTTGGCCGCTGGCCGCAATGAGGGGGCGCCACAGGCCCTTGTAGGTGCCTATGCGCAGGGTGACCTTGGACAGATCGGCGGTGCTGGCGGCCAGTGCCGGTGCGCCCAGCGTGGCCAGGGTGGCGGCGCCCAGGCCGGCGCGCAGCAGGCTGCGGCGGTGGTGGAATGGGGTGGATGGCATGAGGTGGTCCTTTCGTTGTGCGGGCAAAAGCCGCAAGCGTCGCCCAGCAGGCGCGCCGGCCCAACGACCATTGCGTAGCATCGATATGCGGAAATCTGCGCGGTACAGGGCGGGCCAGCGCCTCATGCCAAAACCGAATGTGCACACGCGCTTTTCTTCGTTGGCGGTGCCAGGGGCGGCCTTTAAGGTGGGCAGCACATTTCCCCCGATTCAAGGCCCCCCGATGTCTTCCCCTGCCACGCTGCTGCATGCGCCAAACCTCCCCGCCCGCAACCCCTCGCCCCAGCGCAAGGACTGGTTCGACCCGCCAGCAGCACGGCCCACGCTGGAGGCCGAGCGCCGCCACCGGCAGGAGAACCTGGCCGTGGCCTTTCGCCTGTTTGCCCAGCATGGCTTCGACCATGGCCTGGCAGGCCACATCACGGCGCGCGACCCGGAGTGGAGCGACCACTTCTGGGTCAATCCGCTGGGCCTGCATTTCTCGCAGATCAAGGTGTCGGACCTGCTGCTCGTCAACTCCCAAGGGGAGATCGTGGTCGGCAACGGCCCGCTGAACCGCGCGGCGTTTGCCATCCATGCGGCGCTGCACGAGACCCGGCCCGACATCGTGGCCGCCGCCCACACCCACTCGACCTACGGCAAGGCCTGGTCGGCACTGGGCCGCCGGCTCGACCCGCTGACGCAGGACTCGTGCATCTTCTACGAGGACCATGCGCTGTTCGACGATTTCACCGGTGTGGTGCTGGAGACCGACGAGGGCTTTCGCATCGGCCAGGCCCTGGGCAGCAAGAAGGCCGTGATCCTGCAGAACCATGGCATCCTGACGGCCGGCCCCTCGGTGGAGGCCGCCGCCTGGTGGTACATCGCGCTCGAGAACGCCTGCCACACCCAGCTGCTGGCCGAGGCCGCTGGCGTGCCCCGGCCCATCCGCCCCGAGGTGGCGCGCCACACGCATTCGCAGATCGGCGGGCCGGGCGGGGCGCATTTCACCTTCAAGAGCCTGTTCGACATCGTGGTGCGCGAGCACCCCGAGGTGCTGCAGTGAATGCCCCGCTCACGGCAGGCCAACTGGCCCGCACGCTGGCTGTGGAGTTCGGCGCACGCGCGGCTGCGCACGACCGCGAGGGCAGCTTTCCGCACCGCAACTTCACCGAGCTGCAGCAGGCCGGCCTGCTGTCGCTGGCCGGGGCGCGCCACCTGGGCGGGCAGGGGGCCTCTCTGGGGCAACTGGCCGAGGTGGTGGGCGCCGTGGGGCAGGGCTGCCCGGCCACGGCGCTGGTGCTGACCATGCAGTACATGCAGCAGCGCGCCATGGGCCGCGCCGGTTCGCCCTGGCCCGAGGCGCTGGCGCGCCAACTGGTGCAGGAGTCGGTGCACGAGGTCTCGCTGGCCAATGCGCTGCGTGTGGAGCCCGAGCTGGGCACGCCCGCACGCGGCGGCCTGCCCGCCACGGTGGCGCGGCGCGCGGGGGAGGGCTGGCGCATCAGTGGCCACAAGATCTATTCGACCGGTGCACCCATCCTGCGCTGGTATGTGGTCTGGGCTCGCACCGACGAGGAGGTGCCGCGCACCGGCGCCTTCCTGGTGCGGGCGGGCGCGCCCGGCATCCGCATCGAGCCCACCTGGGACCACCTGGGCCTGCGCGCCAGCGGCAGCCACGATGTGCATTTCGACGGCGTGCCCGTCCCTGCCCACCATGCGCTGGAACTGCGCCTGCCGCAGGACTGGGCGCGCGGTGACGCGCTGGCGCAGGCCGAGATGGTGGTCCTGCTGGGCAGCCTCTATACCGGCGTGGCGCGGGCCGCGCGTGAATGGCTGCTTGGCTTCCTGCGCACCCGCATCCCCACCAGCCTGGGCGCGCCGCTGGCCAGCCTGCCCCGCGTGCAGGAGGTGGTGGGCACCATCGAGGGGCTGCTGCTCACCAACGACCGGCTGCTGCGCAGCCTGGCGGCGGACATCGACGCGGTCGTTCCACTGGCTTCGGAAGCCAGCGGCCTGATCAAGTCCACGGTGACCCACAACGCCGTGCGCGCCGTGGAGTTGGCGCTGTCGCTCACCAGCAACCACGGCCTGGCGCGCAAAAATCCGCTGGAGCGCCACCTGCGCGACGTGCTGTGTGGCCGCATCCATACCCCGCAAGACGACAGCGTGCATGTGGCAGCCGGCAAGGCGGCCCTGGGGCAGGGGGCTGCCGCATGAGTGCCGTGCTTGCGCCCCGGCCCACGGTGATCCTGAACCAGACCGGCGAGGCGGCGGACCTGCTGCTGGCTTCGGCCACTCTGCCGGTCGAACTGGCTGCCGACCCCGTGGCACCGCCCTGGACGCGGGCCGGCGAGGTGGACGTGCTGTTCACCGGACCGCGCAATGGCTGGCGTGACGCTCCGGCCCAAGCTCCCGCGGGCTGGCCCGGCCGGCTGCAGTGGGTGCACCTGGCATCGGCCGGCATCGATTTCTTTCCTCCCTGGCTGCTCGACGTGCCGCTGGTGACCTGCTCGCGCGGCGTGGCCGCCGTTCCGATTGCCGAGTACGTGCTGACCGCCTTGCTGGCCCATGAGAAAACCTGGGACGCCCTGCAGGTGGATGGTGCCAGCCGCTGGCGTGATACCTTCCAGCGCGTGGACCGGCAGCCCTCAGGGTCCTTGCGCGGGCGCTCGCTGGGCATTGCCGGGTACGGCGCCATCGGGCGCGAGGTGGCGCGGCTGGCCCAGGCCTTCGGCATGCAGGTCACGGTGCTGCGGCGCGGTGGCGCGCCCGCCGATGGCGTGCAATCGGCCGCTTCCATCGAGGAACTGCTGGCCGCGTCGGACCACCTGGTGCTGGCCCTGCCCATCACGCCCGAGACGCACCACCTGCTCAACGCTGCCACCCTGGCCCATGCGCGGCCCGGCCTGCACCTGGTGAACATCGCGCGCGGCGCACTGGTCGACCAGCAGGCCTTGCTGCACGCCCTGGATGAGGGGCGCCTGTCAGGCGCCACGCTGGACGTGACCGACCCCGAACCGTTGCCCGAAGGTCACCGGCTGTACCGCCATCCGCGCGTGCGCCTCACGCCCCATGTGTCCTGGGCCGCGCAGGATGCTGGCGAGGCCACGGCGCGCAAGTTCGTCGCCAATCTCTCGCGCTTTCTTGCGGGCGAGCCGCTGGAGGATGTGGTGGACCGGGAGCGCGGCTACTGAGAAAAGCGCATATGCATGGGTGCAAGCCTTCGTTGGCCGTGCGCGCCCCGGGTGCTGCAATCGTGGCAGTTCCAACCGATTGACGCCCTATTGCGTCCACAGACCACCATGCTGCGCCGCCAATTCCACCATCTGCTCACCGCTTCCGTCGCCGCCAGTTCCTTTCTGTCGCCGGTGCTCACCCATGCCCAGTCACGGGTGCTGCTGCGCGCGGGTGACCAGAAGGGCGGCCTGCAGGCCCTGCTCGATGCGGCGGGGGAGCTCAAGAACCTGCCCTACGACATCAAGTGGAGCGAGTTCCCGGCCGCCGCACCGCTGGCCGAGGCGCTCAATGCCAACGCCGTGGACTTCGGCCCCATCGGCGATGCGCCGCTGCTGTTCACCCTGGCGGCCGGCAGCCGCGTCAAGGCCTTTGCCGTGAGCCGTTCCGACGCCTATGGCACGGCGGTGCTGGTGGCGCCCAACTCGCCGCTCAAGACGGCAGCCGACCTCAAGGGAAAGAGCATCGCCACCAACCGCGGCTCCATCGGCCACTTCGTCACGCTGAAGGCACTGGAGTCCGCGGGCCTCAAGGCCGATGACGTGCAACTGCGCTTCATCCCCCCGGCCGATGCAAAACTGGCCCTGACCCAGGGCTCGGTGGACGCCTGGGCCACCTGGGAACCCTATACCGCGCTGGCCGAGACCAGCGGCCATGCGCGCGTGCTGGTCAACGGACGCGGCCTGTGGACGGGCCTGAGCTACCTGGCCGCCACCGATGCCGCCCTGGCCGAGAAGGCCGCCGTGCTGCAGGACTTCAAGGAGCGCGTGGAGCGCGCGCAGGTCTGGTCGTACAAGAACGCCAAGCCCTTCGGCCAGTCGCTGGCGCGCATCATCGGCATCCCGGCCGATGCCGCACAACTGCAGTTCGAGCGCCGCGCCACGCGCTGGCAGGACATCGATGCCCAGGTGATCGCCGACCAGCAGCGCACGGCCGATTTCTACCTGGCGGCCGGCCTCATCAAGCAGCGGCTGGACGTGCGCGCCACGTTCGATACCCGGTTCAATACCGGCAAGGTCTGAAGGGCGGCCCCGCATGCCGGGGCATTTGGACCTCCGCCAGCAGCCTTGCGCGCTGCGCCGCACAATCGGCGCCTATGAATTCTTCTTCGACGATGCTGCGCCTGATCAGCGTGGCGGGCTTTGCCAGCATGGCCTCCATGCGCATTTGCGACCCCATGCTGGTCTCCCTGTCCCGCGAATTCCAGGTGACCACGGGCGACGCCTCGGCCGTGATCGCCGCCTTCGCCGTGGCCTATGGTGTGCTGCAGCTGTTCTATGGCCCGCTGGGCGACCGCTTTGGCAAGGTGCGCGTGATCATCAGCGCTACTTTTGCCTGTGCGGTGTTCAGCGCCGTCACGGCGCTGGCACCCACGCTGCCGATGCTGGTGGTTTCGCGCGCGTTCATTGGTGCTGCAGCGGCGGGCATCATTCCCTTGTCGATGGCCTGGATCGGTGACAGCGTGGCCTATGAGCAGCGCCAGGAAACACTGGCCCGGCTCATGGTGGCCACGGTATCGGGCATGATGGCCGGCCAGTGGTTCGGTGGCTTCGCCGTGGAGGTCCTGGGCTGGCGCCTGGCGTTTGCCGTGCTGTCCTTGTTGTTCCTTAGCGCTGCCACCATGCTGTTGCGCCAGGTGCGCCTTACAGCGGCGCGTGCGGTCGCATCCGGCGAAGGGATGGCAGAACCAGCGCCATTCTCGCTGCCGGCCTACCTGGCCACTACCAAGCGCCTGCTGCGCATGCCGCGTGTGCGCTGGGTGCTGGCCATCGTTGCGGTCGAAGGCGCCCTGGGCTTTGGCACCATGGCCTTCGTGCCGGCGCGCATGGTCGATGGCTTCGGCCTGTCCCCATCGGCGGCGGGCGGGGTGATGGTGCTGTATGGCGTGGGTGGGCTGGTCTACAGCCTGATGGCGCGCCGCTGGCTGGCCATGCTGGGTGAAAGGGGCCTGGCATTGTTGGGCGCCACGATGATCGGCGCGGGCCTGCTGCTCCTGGCCTGGGCGCCGTGGGTACCGCTGGCGGTGCTGGGCTGTTTCTCTGCCGGCCTGGGTTTCTACATGCTGCACAACACCTTGCAGGTGCAGGCCACGCAGATGGCGCCCGAGGCGCGCGGGACGGCAGTGACGCTGTTCGCCTGCCTGCTGTTCCTGGGGCAGTCGCTGGGGGTTCTGGCCGTTGCGGCCAGTGTGGACCGGGGCTGGATCGCGCAGGTTTTCTCCCTAGCCGCCGTGTGCGTGGTGGTGCTGGGTGTGCTGGTCTCGCGCAAGGTCAAGGGGCGGGTGCCGCAGGCGGCGACGGCCTGATTTCAACGCCTAAATAACCAAACTGTCTTATTACCCCATTTTTTGATAGTTGGTTTCTTTATGTTGCAATAGTACATTCCCTTATCCTTTTCATCCAGGGCCGGACCGGCGCCACAGGCGGGCGCACGGCGGCCTTTTTGCATTTCATGATCGACTTACGGGGTATCACCCAGATTTACCCGGGCCCACAAGGCCCGGTGGAGGCCCTCAAGGGCATCGACCTGCACATCCAGCCGGGCGAGGTCTTCGGCATCATCGGCAGGAGCGGCGCGGGCAAGAGCTCGCTGGTGCGCGTCATCAACCTGCTCAACCGGCCCACGCAGGGCGAGGTCATCGTCAATGGCCGCGACCTCACCAAGCTCAATGATGCGCAACTGCGCGAGGCACGGCGCGACATCGGCATGGTGTTCCAGCACTTCAACCTGCTGTCCTCGCGCACGGTGTTCGACAACGCCGCGCTGCCGCTGGAGCTGGCCGGCATGGACAAGGCGGCCATCCGCGAGCGCGTGAACCCGCTCCTGGAACTGGTGGGCCTGTCGGCCCTGGCCAACCGCTACCCCGCGCAGATCAGCGGCGGGCAAAAGCAGCGCGTGGGCATTGCGCGCGCGCTGGCCAGCCGCCCCAAGGTGCTGCTCTCCGACGAGGCCACCTCGGCGCTGGACCCCGAGACCACGCGCTCCATCCTCGACCTGCTGCGCCAGGTGAACCGGGAGCTGGGCCTCACGGTGGTGCTCATCACCCACCAGATGCAGGTCATCAAGCAGATCGCCGACCGCGTGGCCGTGATCGAGGCCGGCCGCATCGTGGAGCAGGGCCGCGTGCTCGACGTGTTCACGCGCCCCGAGCAGGCCATCACCAAGAGCCTGATCGACGAGATCCTGCCGCAGGAGCTGCCAGCCAGCGTGCTCGACCACGTGCGCAAGCTCACCGGCCAACTGGCCACCACGGCGCCCGGCAATGCCGGCCGCCTGCTGCGCCTGTCGTACTCGGGCGACAGCGCCTACCAGCCCATTTTGTCGCAGCTGATCCGCGAGTTCGGCGTGGACATGAGCATCCTGCACGGCCAGGTCGACGAAATCCAGGACGAGACCTTCGGCTCGCTGGCCGTGTACGCCAGCGGCGAACCCGCGCGCCTGCGTGGTGCCGTGGAGCACCTGCGCGCCGGCGGCGTCGCGGTGGAAGAAGTCACGATCGAGGCCTGAGGGGCGAGGAGAAAGAAACAATGTTCGACCATTTCACTCCGGCCATGCTGGAACTCTTTGCCTCGTCCCTCTGGGAGACGCTCATCATGGTGGGCATCTCGGGCATCGTCGGCGGCCTCATCGGCGTGCCGCTGGGCGTGTTCCTCCGCCTCACCGACCACGGTGGCGTGCTGCAGAACGGCCCCGTCAACAAGCTTGTGGGCTGGCTGGTGAATGCGGTGCGCTCCACCCCCTTCATCATCTTGCTGGTGGCCATCATCCCGTTCACGCGCTTCATCACGGGCTCATCCATCGGCACGGCGGCGGCGGTGGTGCCGTTGACCATTGCCGCGGCGCCTTTTGTGGCGCGGCTGGTGGAAGCTGCGTTGCGCGAGGTGGACCATGGGCTGGTCGAGGCCGCCCAGGCCATGGGGGCTACGACCAGCCAGATTGTCTGGAAGGTGCTGCTGCCTGAGGCCTTGCCGGGCATCGTTGCTGGCTTGACCATCACCTTTGTGAGCCTGACTGGTTACTCGGCCATGGCCGGGGCCATTGGCGGTGGTGGTTTGGGTGACTTGGGGATCCGGTATGGGTACCAGCGGTTCTTGCCTGAGATCATGTTGGCTGTTGTGCTGGTGTTGATCTTTTTTGTGCAGGCGGTGCAGAGTTTTGGAGATTGGGCTGTGCGTCGGCTGAGCCATCGCTGATCTGATTGATCTCGGTGGTGATGGTTGCTGCTTGCCATTGCCGCGTGCGGAGGCCGGGATGTGCGCCCGGCGGCGCAGTAACTTTCTCTTGGGCCGCCAAGAGAAAGTCACCAAAGAGAAGGCGGCCCCCAGTCTGCGTCCCTTCGCTTCGCTGTGGGCAACCTGCGATGCTCGGATCTGGGGTGGACGTCGATGAACTCGCGCCGTTCCCCCTGCGGGTGAACTCTGCTCAAACAGCATCGACGAGCCAGACGACGAAGTACATGTGTCCTGCGGCACATGCACCCACCCCAGCTCCTGCGCTTCTCGGCGCAGCCAGAAGGGGTGGGGAGCGGGGTCAAAGACGGCTGCTGCTTTCGCAGCTGCGCCTGGGGTCGGTTACGCCCTGCGCGCTGCCGACGAAACGGGCGCGGCGGCTCTGCCCAGGCCGAGCGAAGCAATGGCCCGTATTGGTATCCACCCCCCTTCTGACCGTGCCGAGAAGCGCAGAAGCTGGGGTGGCGCGTGTGCCGCAGGACACACGCGCTTCGTCATCTGACTCGCCGCAGATGTCTGAACGGAGTTCGCCCGCAGGGGGAACGCAGTGAGTTGCGAGGCGCACCCCAGCTTCGAGCATCGCAGGCTGCCCCCTCGCCATCGGCGAGGGGGACACGGGCAGCGGGGTCGCCTTTCTTTGGGGTACTTTTCTTTGGCGAAGCAAAGAACAAGTACCTCGGCCGCCGGGCCGAGACCCGGCCTCCGAACTCAGCAAAAGAACAGAAGCAACCACAGCCACCAAGAGCTGTGAAGCTTCAAGAAAAGAATTAGCCCACCGTATCCCGGCTAACCCCAGCCGTCTGGCTGAACCCACCATCCACATACGTGATCTCAGCCGTCATCCCGCTGGCCAGATCCGACAGCAAAAACGCCGCCACATTGCCCACGTCCTCAATGGTCACATTGCGGCGCAGAGGGGACGAGTCCGCCACCATCGACAGCAGCTTGCCAAAGTCCTTGATCCCGCTCGCAGCCAGCGTCTTGATCGGCCCGGCGCTGATGCCGTTCACGCGCATGCCTTTGGGGCCCAGGGCTTCGGCCAGGTAGCGCACGCTGGCTTCCAGGCTGGCCTTGGCCAAGCCCATGGTGTTGTAGTTGGGGATGGTGCGCAGGGCACCCAGGTAGCTCAGCGTGATCAGCGAGGACTTCTCGTTGAGGTAGGGCAGGGCCGACTTGGCCATGGCCGGGAAGCTGTAGGCGCTGATGTCGTGCGCAATGCGGAACGACTCGCGCGACAGGCCTTCCAGAAAATCGCCGGCAATCGCTTCGCGCGGGGCAAAGCCGATGCTGTGCACGAAGCCATCGAACTTGGGCCACACCTGGGCCAGGTCGGCGAACATGCGGTCGATCTGCTCGTCGCTGCCCACGTCGCAGTCAAAGATCAGCTTGGAGTCGAACTCGGCCGCGAAGTCGGTGATGCGGTCCTTGAAGCGGTCGCTCACGTAGCTGAAGGCAAGTTCTGCGCCCTGGGCGTGGCAGGCCTTGGCGATGCCGTAGGCGATGGAGCGGTTGGACAGCACGCCGGTGATGAGCAGTTTCTTGCCGGTCAGAAAACCCATGGTTCGTTCTCCTGTGGAATTTTGGGGTAATGCAATCAAATATGCAGGGGTAGCGATGAAGGGCCGGGTTAACCACGCGTATGGATATGCGCCATTCGCTGCAGAGCCGGCCGAACGTAGTGCAGAATTGTCGCATGCGGTCTTGGCTCACTTTTTTGCTGATGGGTTGCTGTGCTGTTCCTGCTGCCTGGGCAGCGCATGGCTATGCACTCTGGGGCGATCTCAAATACCCCGCCGGCTTTGCCCACTTTGACTATGTGAACCCCGATGCACCAAAGGGGGGCGAGCTGCGGTTGGTGAGCAACCTGCGCGTCTCCACATTCGACAAGTACAACCCATTCACCATCAAGGGCAATGCGCCGGCCTATCTGTCCTCGTTGATGTTCGACTCCCTGCTGGCGGGCTCTATGGATGAGACCGCGGCGGGCTATGGCCTGCTGGCCCAGGATGTGGAGGTCGCGGCCGATGGCCTGTCGGCCACCTTCCGCTTGCGCCCCGAGGCACGCTTTCACAATGGCAAGCCCGTTCTGGCTCAGGACGTCAAGCACAGCTACGACACGCTGGTGGGGCCTTTTGCATCGCCGGCCTACAAGACACTGCTGATCGAGGTGGCTGGCATCGACGTGATCGACGACCGCACGGTGCGCTACCGCTTCAAGCAGCCCAACCGGGAGCTTCCCATCACGGTGGGCGGCCTGCCGGTATTCAGCCGCGATTGGGGCGTGGAAAACGGCAAGGCCAAGCCCTTCGACCAAGTGGTCATGGATGTCCCCATCGGCAGCGGCCCGTACAAGATAGGCCCGGTGCGTTTCGGGCGGGACATCACTTATGTGCGTGACCCGCAGTACTGGGCGAAGGACCTGAACGTGCGCAAGGGAACGGCCAATTTCGACCGCATCCTGGTCAAGATCTACAAGGACAACACAGCCCGGCTCGAGGCCTTGAAGGCAGGCGAGTTCGATCTGATGCGCTTTTTCAGTGCGGGGGACTGGGCCCGGCGCGTGAACGGCAAGAAGTTCGACACTGGGGAACTCGTCAAAGGCGAATTCCAGCACAAGCTTCCCGCGGGTTTCCAGAGCTATGTGCTCAATGTGCGCCGCCCCATGCTGCAGGATGTGCGCGTGCGGGAGGCGTTGGGCCTGGCCATCGACTACGAGTGGATGAATCGCCAACTCTTCTGGGGAGCCTACCAGCGGGTCAATGGCCTGTTCGGCAACACCGCCTGCGAGACCAAGGGTTCGCCCTCGCCAGGGGAACTGGCGTTGATGGAGCCTTTCCGCAAGGACATTCCCGCCGCGGCCTTCGGCCCCATGACAGTACCGCCCCGTACAGACGGAAACTCCTCGCTGCGCGACAACCTGCGTCGGGCGAAGGCCTTGCTCAAGGAAGCCGGTTGGGAGGTGCGTGACGGTGCGCTGCGCAACGCCAAGGGCGAGGCCATGGTGTTGGAGTATATGGACAGCAACGAAGGGGGCGTACGCACCATCGCCCCCTGGATGCGTGCGCTGGAAAAGCTGGGCATCACCTTGCGCTTTCGCTCGGTGGACTTCGCGCTGTACCAGCAGCGATTGCAGAAGTTCGAGTTTGACATCACCTCCATTGCCTACCAGGGCACCAACAACCCCGGTCAGGAATTTGCCGACATGTTCGGTAGCGAGGCGGCGGACATGGAGGACTCCGGCAACTTTCCCGGTGTCAAGAACCGCGCCGTCGACGCGATGGTCAAGGCCATGACCTCGGCCAAGACCGAGGCACAGTTGCTGCCCGCCTGCCACGCGCTGGAGCGCATCATCGCGCACAGCCACTACCTGCTGCCCCAGTGGACGGCGGGTACCCACCGCATGGTCTACAACGCATGGCGCCTGGCCCGCCCGACGGCGGTGCCTCCGTACTCTTCCGGCGAGGGATGGGTCATCGACACCTGGTGGGCGCGCAATCCGCCCCAGACCGAGCCGGACAAGAAACAGTAGCCTGTAGCAACCCCCACAGAACACGACGCACCATTCCCCATGCTGGCATACATCCTCAAACGTGTCCTGCTCATGCTGCCCACCCTGTTCGGGGTGCTGCTGCTGACCTTTGTGGTGATCCAGTTCGTACCCGGCGGGCCAGTGGAGCAATACATCGCCGAGTCCAAGGCCGGGGCACAAGGCGCGGGTGGTGCTGAAGGTGGTGGGATCAGCTACCGCGGGTCGCAAGGTGTGGACCCCAAGCGGCTCGAACAGATCAAGGCACTCTACGGCTTCGACAAGCCGGCGCACGAGCGCTTTTTTCAGATGTTGGGCCAGTTCGCCCGCTTTGACCTGGGCAAGAGCTTTTTTCAGAACAAGGACGTCTGGACCCTGATCAAGGAGAAGCTCCCCGTCTCGGTCAGCCTGGGTCTGTGGACCTTCTTCATCAGCTACCTAGTGGCAGTGCCATTGGGCGTGATCAAGGCCGTGCGCGCGGGCTCGCGCTTCGACCTGGTCAGCACCCTGGTCGTGCTGCTGGGCTATGCGATTCCGGGCTTTGTGCTGGGGGTTGCGCTGCTGGTGATCTTCGGCGGTCAACTGCAGTGGTTTCCATTGCGCGAGCTGACCTCGCCCAACTGGGAAGAGTTGTCGTGGGGCGCGCGCATCATCGACTATCTCTGGCACATCACCCTGCCGGTGACGGCTATGGTGGCCGGCAGCTTTGCCGTGACGACCATGCTCACCAAGAACGCCTTCCTCGAAGAGATCCGCAAGCAGTACGTGCTGACGGCATTCGCCAAGGGACTGAGCGACCAGCAGGTTCTGTGGAAGCACGTATTCCGCAATGCGCTGATTCCCATCATCACGGGATTCCCTGCCGCGTTCATTGGCGCCTTCTTCGCCGGCTCGCTGCTCATCGAGACACTTTTCTCGCTCGATGGCCTGGGCCTGCTCAGCTACGAGAGCGTGATCCGCCGCGACTACCCGGTGGTGTTGGGCACGCTCTACCTCTTCACGCTGATCGGCCTGGTCACCAAGCTCGTCAGCGACCTTTGCTATGTGTGGGTCGACCCGCGTGTGAAGTTTGACTGACGAACGCATGAACGCAGTACCTCCGACCAGCCCGACCCCGGTGTCCTCCGGTACGCCCATGGCGGCTCCATCGGCACCGGCCGCCACAACGTCCTCCCCTGTTTCCGTATCTCCTTCGCGCCGGGCCTGGCTGCGCTTCAAGCGCAATCCCCTGGGTTATTGGAGCCTGGTGGTTTTCTGTGTGTTGGTCCTCGTCAGTCTGGGCGCGGAGCTGGTCAGCAACGATAAGCCGCTCATCGTGCACTATGAAGGACAAACCTACTTCCCCATGCTCAAGGACTACCCCGAGAAAACCTTCGGCGGCGACTTTGACACCCCCACTGACTACCTGGACCCATTCATCCAGAAGCGCCTGAGCGAACGCAGCAACTGGGCGCTCTATACCATCAACCGCTACGGTCCGAGCACGATCAACTACTTTGCCAAGGCGCCCAATCCATCGGCGCCAACGGCCGACAACTGGCTGGGTACGGATGACCGGGGGCGCGATCTGGTCGCACAGCTGCTGTATGGCTTTCGCGTGAGCGTGCTGTTTGGTCTGGCGCTCACCGTGACGGGCGTCGTGCTCGGGTTGCTCACCGGGGCCATCCAGGGCTTTTTTGGAGGCAGGACGGACCTGGTCTTCCAGCGCTTCATCGAGATCTGGGGCTCCATGCCGGAACTCTATCTGCTCATCATCTTCAGTGCCGTGTTTGCGCCCAGCATCTCGCTGCTGCTCATCCTGCTTTCCCTGTTCGGCTGGATGGGCCTGTCGGACTATGTGCGCGCCGAGTTCCTGCGCAACCGCCAGCTCGATTACGTGAAGGCGGCGCGGGCGCTGGGGGTCAGCAACACGCAGATCATCTGGCGCCATATCTTGCCCAACAGCCTGACGCCCGTGGTCACTTTCCTGCCGTTTCGCATGAGTGCCGCCATCCTGTCTCTGACTTCGCTCGATTTCCTGGGCCTGGGCGTGCCGCCGGGCACCCCCAGCCTCGGGGAGCTGCTCAACCAGGGTAAGGGCAGCATCGACGCCTGGTGGATCTCGCTGAGCACCTTTGGCGTGCTGGTGGTCACCCTGCTGCTGCTGACCTTCATGGGTGACGCGCTGCGTGATGCCCTGGACCCGCGAAAGGCCGACAAGTGAACGCCGCATCGATTCCAGGCGGGACGCCTGCGGGCCCCTTGCTCGAGGTGCGCGACCTGCACGTCCACTTCGGCCCCAAGGAAGTGGTGCGCGGCGCTAGCTTCACCATCGCCCCCGGCGAAAAGCTCGCCCTGGTGGGCGAGTCCGGCTCGGGCAAGACCATCACCGCACTCAGCCTGCTGCGCCTGGCCGGCGATGCACGGGTGACAGGCCAGGCCCTGCTGCGCGGGCGCGACCTGCTGGCCCTGAGTGAGCGTGAGATGCGCGGCGTGCGCGGCGGCGACATCGCCATGATCTTCCAGGAGCCCATGACGGCGCTGAACCCGCTGATGACCGTGGGCTTGCAGATCGCCGAGATCCTGCAACTCAAGAAGGGCCTCACGGGCGCGCAGTGCGCCCAGGCCGCCATAGAGCTGCTGGCCAAGACCGGCATCCCGGAGCCTGCGCGCCGGGCGAACAGCTTTCCTCACCAGCTCTCGGGCGGGCAGCGCCAGCGCGCCATGATCGCCATGGCCCTGGCCAGCGAGCCGCAGCTGCTGCTGGCCGACGAGCCCACCACGGCGCTCGATGTGACCCTGCGCGGCCAGATCCTGGACCTGCTCAGTGACCTGCAGCGCCAGACCGGCATGGCCGTGCTGCTCATCACGCACGATTTGAACCTGGTGCGCCGCTTTGCCGACCGCGTGGCCGTGATGGAGCAGGGCGTGCTGGTGGAGCAGGGCGCCGTGGCCGAGGTGTTCGGCGCGCCGCAGCATGCCTATACCCGCAAGCTCATGCAAAGCCAGCCGCAGCGCGATGTGGTCGAGGCCGAGGCTGCACCGGGTACGCCGCCCGTGCTGCGGGCCGGCGACCTGCGCGTGGTCTATCCCACACCGCTGCCGGGCCTGCGCGGCTGGTTCAGCAAGGGCGAGTTCGTGGCCGTGCAGGGCGCCAGCCTGGCGTTGCCGCCGGGCCGCACGCTGGGCGTGGTGGGGGAGTCGGGCTCGGGCAAGTCCACGCTGGCCCAGGCCATCCTGGGGCTGCTGCCGCATGGCGGATCGCTTGCCGTGGCGGGGCAGGGCTGGCAGGCCCCGGCCATGCGCAACTCACCGGCCAACCAGCAACTGCGCCGCAAGGTGCAGGTGGTGTTCCAGGACCCGTTCTCGTCGCTGTCGCCGCGCCTCACGGTCGAGGAGATCGTGGGCGAGGGCATGCGCGTGCACGAGCCCACGCTCAGCGTGGCAGAACGCCGCGCACGCGTAGAGACGGCCCTGGCCGAGGTCGGCTTGACCGAGGCGCAGTTCCCCGGCCTGCTGGCGCGCTACCCGCATGAATTCTCGGGCGGCCAGCGCCAGCGCCTGGCCATCGCGCGCGCCCTGATCGTGCAGCCCGAGCTGCTGGTGCTCGACGAGCCCACCAGCGCGCTCGACGTCACCATCCAGCAGCAGGTGCTGCGGCTGCTGCAGCGGCTGCAAAAGGAAAAAGGCCTGGCCTACCTGCTCATCACCCACGACGTGCAGGTCATCCGCGCCATGGCGCACGAAGTGCTGGTGATGAAGGACGGTCAGGTGCTGGAGAGCGGCCCCGTGGGCCAGGTGCTCGACGCGCCACAGCACCCCTACACCCAGCGCCTGGTGGAGTCCGCCGGGCTGGATTGAGGGCCGCGGCTCTCGCCCTGGGATGCCCGCTGCGCGGGAGCCCATTTCTCACGCACCTCATGCACTGCCTGGCAGGCCCCTGCGGCCGCTGGCAGTAGCGGCCTGCCTGCCCGCGCCGGGTCCGGCCATGCATGGCCGGGGCGCATCCCTGCGGCGCAGCCTGTGCCCTGAAGGCATCCGCCCGCCCGAAACCCTCTGCACAAGCACCCTAGCCGAGTGAGCACCCGGCGGGGCAACGGCGCGCTCCCACCGTGCGGGACTGCAGGGTGGGTCTAGGGTTTTTACCTATTTTTTGAGTGACAAACAGGACTATTCTTCCTGTGTGTTTCAAGAATAAATCATTGTTTCATAGGTGAAACAAAAACACAAGCCCCTAGTGAGAATATTTGCAATGACCCTGGCCAATGCTTTCCACCGTGCTCCGCGTGCCCTGCTGCAGGGGCGGCGCATCCTTGTGACCGGTGCCGCGCGCGGCCTGGGCTTTGCCTTTGCCCGTGCGCTGTGCGAGCAGGGGGCGCAGGTGGCCATGGCCGATCTGCGCGAAGAGCTGCTCCTGCAGTCCGTGGCCGCGCTGAAGGCCGATGGCCATGCGGCCATCGGCGCAGTCGTCGACGTCAGCGACCCGGCGGCCATCGAGCGCTGCGCCGCGCAGGCTGTGCGCGAGCTCGGCGGGCTCGATGGCCTGGTCAACAACGCGGCGGTCACCGACTCCGGCGGCCGGGGCATGGACGACATCGAGATCGCCAAGTGGGACCAGGTCATGAACGTCAATGTGCGCGGCACCTGGCTCATGACCCGTGCCTGCCGCGCCGCGCTGCGCGACAGCGGCCGCGGTGCCATCGTCAACCTGGCTTCCGACACGGCCCTGTGGGGCGCCCCCAATCTGCTGGCCTATGTGGCGAGCAAGGGCGCGGTGATCGCCATGACGCACTCGCTGGCGCGCGAGCTGGGCGGCGACCACATCACCGTCAATGCCATCGCCCCGGGCCTGGTGCAGGTCGAGGCCACGCAGTACGTGCCCGAGGCACGGCACCGCCACTACCTGGAGCAGCGCGCCATCCAGCGCGAGCAGATGCCCGAGGACGTGTCGGGCGCGGTGGTCTACGCACTGTCCGACCTGGCCCGCTTCGTCACCGGCCAGGTGCTGGCCGTCAACGGCGGCTTCGTCATGCACTGATTGCCGATTTCCAAAGCCATTTCATCTTTCACAGGAGTCTTTCCCATGAGCGATCTTTCCGAACAGCAGCAACTTCCCAAGAGCTGGGACCAGCCCGAAGGCGCAAGCTTCGCCTCGTGGATGGAGAGCCGGGTCGCGCGCTTTTCCACCCGCAAGTACGACTTCGATGCGCTGAAGTTCCAGGCCGATTTCGATCCCAAGTACCGCCGCGGCCAGATGCGCTACATCGGCACCGGCGGCACCGGTGTGGCCCAGGACAGCAACACCATCCCCGCCGAGCACTTCACCTTCTCCACCATGGTGATCCCGGCCGGCAACGAAGGCCCCTCGCACCTGCACGTCGACGTGGAAGAGGTGTTCTTCCTGATCCGCGGCAAGCTCAAGCTGGTGCTGGAGAAGGACGGCGAGCGCTTCGAGACCATCCTGACCGACCGCGATGTCGTCTCGGTGCCGCCCGGCGTGTACCGCGAGGAGATCAACATCGGCGACGAGGACGCGCTGATGTGCGTGATGCTGGGCGCGAAGAAGCCCATCACGCCGACCTACCCGGCCGACCACCCCCTGGCCAAGATCAAGCGCTGAGCACCGCCATGGCTTGCGTTGCGGCCTCCGCTCTCGACCCTGCCTTGCTGCAGCCCGCGCTGGACCTGCTGGCCCGGCGCTTTGGCGAGCACACCGTGCGCCTGCCCTCTGGTGCGCAGGTGGCGGTGCGCCAGTGCGGTGTGCCGGGCGACCAGCCCAGCGTCGTGCTGCTGCACGGCATCAGCTCGGGTGCGGCCTCGTGGGTCCATGTGGCCACGCGCATCGGCGCTGACGCCCATGTGCTGGCCTGGGATGCGCCGGGCTACGGCGATTCCACACCCCTGGCGGCTGCCGCGCCCAGCGATGCGGACTACGCCGCGCGCCTGCACGAGCTGCTGCAGACCGTCGGTATAGAGCGCTGCGTGCTGGTCGGCCACTCGTTGGGCGCGCTCATGGCCTGCGCCTTTGCGCGCGGCGAGGGGGCAGGGCGTGTGGACCGTGTGCTGCTCATCAGCCCCGCCGCCGGCTACGGCGCACCGGGCCGTGCGGCCGAGCGTGAGCGCGTGCGCAGCGAGCGCCGCCAGTCGCTGCAGGCGCTGGGTGTGGATGGCATGGCCGAGCGCATTCCCGCACGCCTGCTGTCGCCGGCCGCCGATGCGGCGCAGCGCGCCTGGGTGCAGTGGAACACGGCACGCCTGCATCCCGCCGGCTACCTGCAGGCCGTGGAACTGCTGTGCGCCAGCGACCTGGCGGCCCAGCGCCTGGCCATGCCGGTGCAGGTGGCCTGCGGCGATGCAGACGCCGTCACCCCGCCGGCCGCCTGCCGTGCCGTGGCCGAGGCATTGGGGGCGCCCTTCGAAGTCATTGTCGGCGCCGGCCATGCCAGCCCCGTCGAGCAGCCTGATGCCGTGGCGCGCCTGATCCTGCGCGCCGTTCACCAAACCTGCCACTGAGCACCCGCACCATGCCCGAAAAGAACCTTGCCGAAGACGGCGCCAGCGATAAGTACATCGTGCCCGCCCTGGAGCGCGGCCTGCGCCTGCTCGGGGAGTTCAGCCGCGACAGCCGCACGCTGGACGCGCCCGAACTCGCGCGCCGCCTCGACCTGCCGCGCTCCACCGTGTTCCGCCTGCTCAACACGCTCGAATCCATGGGCTTCCTGGAGCGCATCGGTAGCGGCAACGAGTACCGCCTGGGCCTGGCCGTGCTGCGCCTGGGCTTCGAGTACCTCTCCTCGCTGGAGCTGACCGAACTGGGCCAGCCGGTGATTGCACGCCTGTGCGATGCCATCCGCTACCCCTGCAACATCGTGGTGCGCGATGGCCGCTCCATCGTCTATGTGGCCAAGGTCACGCCGCCCACCCCGCTGACCAGCTCGGTGCGCGTGGGCACGCGCCTGCCGGCCCACGCCACGGTGCTGGGCCGCATCCTGCTCGAAGACCTGACCCTGCCCGAACTGCGCGCGCTCTACCCCGAGGAGCACCTCGAGGTGTTCTCCGGCAGCACGCCCAAGACCGTGCTCGATCTCTTCAACATGGTGGAAGTCGACCGCCAGCGCGGCTATGTGCTAGGCGAAGGTTTTTACGAGGCCAGCATTTCCACCATTGCGGCCCCCGTGCGCGACAGCAGCTCGCGCATCATCGCCGCGCTGGGCGCCACCATCCCTTCGGGCCACATCGACGAGAGCCGCCTGGAAGAACTGGTGCAGCGCGTGCGCGCCTCGGCCGACGAACTCTCCGGCCTCCTGAACTACCAGCCACGCGGCGATGCCTCCGACAAGGTCGTTGCACTGCGCCCTCTCTGACCATGATGAACCTCCTGGACCTGACTTCCACCGTCGCCGTCGTCACCGGCGGCTCCTCGGGTATCGGCCTGGCCACCGTGGAGCTGCTGCTGCAAAGCGGCGCCGCCGTGGCCTTCTGCGGCCGCGACGAAAAGCGCCTGCGCGATGCCGAAGCCGGCCTGCGCGCGCGCTTTCCCACAGCGCGCCTGTTTGGGGCTGTCTGCAATGTGCTGGAGGCCGCCGACATGCAGCGCTTCGCCGCAGACACCGAGGCGGCGCTGGGCACGGCCTCCATCCTGGTCAACAATGCCGGCCAGGGGCGCGTGTCGACCTTTGCCGACACCGCCGACCAGGCCTGGACGGAAGAGCTACACCTCAAGTTCTTCTCGGTGATCCATCCCACGCGCGCCTTCCTGCCGCAGCTCAAGCGCAGCGCGTCCGCACCGGGCACCGCCGAGCAGCGCTCGGCCGCTATCGTCTGCGTCAACTCGCTGCTGGCCGAGCAGCCCGAGCCGCACATGGTCGCCACCTCGGCCGCGCGCGCCGGCATCAAGAACCTGGTGCGCTCCATGGCCACCGAATTCGCACCCGCGGGCGTGCGCGTCAACGGCATCCTGGTCGGGCTGATCGAGTCCGGCCAATGGCGCCGCCGCTTCGAGGCGCGCGAGAACCGTGCCCTCGACTGGGACGCCTGGACGGGCGAGCTCGCCGCACGCAAACGCATTCCCCTGGGGCGCCTGGGCCTGCCGCAAGAAGCGGCGCGCGCCATCGTCTTCCTTGCCACATCGCTTTCGTCGTACACGACGGGCAGCCACATCGACATATCCGGAGGTCTTTCCCACCATGCCTGAGAACCACAACCACCCCATGACGGTCGGCGCCGCCATCGCCGCCTTCCTCGAAGAATGCGGCGTCAAGGCTGCCTTCGGCGTGATTTCCATCCACAACATGCCCATCCTCGACGCCTTCAACGAGCGCGGCAAGATCCGCTTCGTCATGGCGCGCGGCGAGGCCGGTGGCACCAACATGGCCGATGCCTATGCCCGCACCACGGGCGGCCTGGGTGTCTGCCTCACGAGCACCGGCACCGCCGCGGGCAACGCCGCCGGCGCGATGGTGGAGGCCCTGACGGCTGGCACGCCGCTGCTGCACCTCACGGGCCAGATCGAGACCCAGTACCTGGACCAGAGCCTGTCCTACATCCACGAGGCGCCGGATCAGCTGGCGATGCTGCAGTCCGTCTCCAAGGCCGCCTTCCGCGTGCGCAGCGCCGAGACTGCGCTGAGCACCATCAAGCTCGCCGTGCAGACCGCACTGACCGCGCCCACCGGCCCCGTCAGCGTCGAGATCCCGATCGACATCCAGGCGGCGCTGATCTCTGCGCCGACCGACCTGCAGCCGCTGCCGGTGGCGCCCGCCGTGCCGTCGGCGCGTGCGCTGGACGAACTGGCCGAGCGCCTGGCCAAGGCGCGCCGCCCGCTGCTGTGGCTGGGCGGTGGTGCACGCCATGCCGGGGCCGCCGTCGCCCGCCTGATGGCACTGGGCGTGGGCGTAGTCACCAGCACCCAGGGCCGGGGCATCGTGCCCGAGGACGATGCGCGCTCGCTCGGCGCCTACAACCTGCACAAGCCGGTCGAGAACTTCTACCAGACCTGCGATGCGATGCTGGTCGTCGGCTCGCGCCTGCGCGGCAACGAGACGCTGAAGTACGAGCTCAAGCTGCCGCGCCCGCTGTACCGGGTCGATGCCGACCCGGCCAGCGAAGGCCGCTGCTATGCCACCGACTACTTCGTGGCGGGCGATGCGCAACTCGTGCTCGAAGGCCTGGCCGACCGCCTGCAAGGGCGCCTGTCCATCGACCCCGGCTTCATGCCCGAGCTGCGTGCCGCCCGTGCCGCCGCCGAGAAATCTCTGCTCGACGGCCTGGGCCCCTATGCCGAGCTGGTGCAGCAGCTGCAGCAGGCCGCCGGCCGCAACTTCAACTGGGTGCGCGACGTGACGGTGTCCAACAGCACCTGGGGCAACCGCCAGCTGCACATCTTCGATCCGCGCGCCGGGGTGCACGCCCTGGGCGGCGGCATCGGCCAGGGCCTGGCCATGGGCGTGGGGGCTGCCGTGGGCGCGGCGGTCACGGCCTCGGGCCGCAAGACGCTGTGCCTCTCGGGCGACGGCGGTTTCATCCTGAACCTGGGCGAGCTGGCCACGGCCGTGCAGGAGAAGGCCAACGTGGTCTTCGTGCTCATGAACGACCAGCGCTACGGCGTGATCCAGAACATCCAGGACGCGCAGTACGGCGGCCGCCGCTGCTATGTGGACCTGCACACGCCCGACTACGCGCAGCTGTGCGCCGCGCTGCAGCTGGGCCACGTGCGGGTGAGCCAGCTCGCCGACCTGGCCGCGGGCCTGGACAAGGCCCTGGCCGCCAGCGGCCCCTTCATCCTGGAGATCGACATGCTCTCCATCGGCAGCTTCAAGACCGCCTTTGCCGGCCCGCCGACCAAGGTCGCGGCGGCGGTGGCCTGAGGAGACGCCACGCCATGCTCAGAATTGCCCTGATCGGCTGCGGTGCCATCGGTGCCAGCGTGCTGGAGCTGCTGCACGGCGACCCGCGCATCGCGGTCGACTGCATCGTCGCGCCAGCGGCCGCCCATGCGCAGGCCCAGGCCGTGGCGGCGCGCTGGGCACCCCAGGCCCGCGTGTGCGAGGCGCTCGACGGTGCAGTACCGGACCTGGTGGTCGAGTGCGCCGGCCACGGCGCGGTGGCCGAGCACGTGCTGCCGGCGCTCGCGCGCGGCATCCCCTGCGTGGTGGTCTCCATCGGCGCCCTGGGTGCGCCCGGCATGGCGCAGGCGCTGGAGCAGGCCGCCGCAGGCGGCAACACACAGGTGCAATTGCTCTCGGGGGCCATCGGCGGCATCGACGCGCTGGCCGCAGCCCGCGTGGGCGGGCTCGACACGGTGGTCTACACCGGCCGCAAGCCGCCCCTGGCCTGGACCGGCACGCCGGCTCAGGAGGTCTGCGACCTCGCCGGGCTGACCAGCGCGCACTGCATCTTCCGCGGCAGTGCCGAAGAGGCGGCCCGGCTTTACCCGAAGAACGCCAACGTCGCGGCCACCCTGGCGTTCGCAGGCCTGGGCCTGCAGCGCACCGAGGTGCAGCTCTTCGCCGACCCGGCCGTGGGCGAGAACGTCCACCACGTCGAGGCGCGCGGCGCCTTCGGCAGCTTCGAGCTGACGATGCGCGGCAAGCCGCTGGCGGCCAACCCCAAGACCTCCGCGCTGACCGTCTACAGCGTGGTCCGCGCCCTGCACAACCGCAGCCGTGCGCTGTCGATCTAAGGAATTCCACAATGCCGCTCACCACTGAATCCCAAGAGCTGCTGCCCATCAACATCGGCGGCGAGATGCGCCTGGGCGGCGGCGACGAATCCGCCACGCTGTACCCGGCCACCGGCGAGGTCGTGGCGCGGCTGCGCGCACCCAGCCTGGCCGATGTCGACGAGGCCATCGTGCGCGCCGACCACGCCTTTCGCACCAGCGGCTGGGCGCAGAAAAAGCCGCACGAGCGGGCCGCGGTGCTGCACCGCGTGGCCGCACTGATCCGCGAGCGTGCCGAGCCCCTGGCCCAGCGCCAGCGCCTGGACAACGGCAAGCCCATCACCGAGACGCGCAACCTGGTGGCCAGCGCCGCGGCAACCTTCCAGTTCTTCGCCAGCGCCTGCGAGACGCTGGAGGAGACCCTCACGCCCTCGCGCGGCGACTTCATGACCATGAGCGTGTACGAGCCCATGGGCGTGGTGGCCGCCATCACGCCGTGGAACTCGCCCATCGCCAGCGAGGCGCAGAAGGTTGCGCCGGCCCTGGCCGCCGGCAACGCCGTGGTCATCAAGCCGGCAGAAGCCACGCCGCTGATGGCGCTGGAGCTGGCCGCACTCTGCGAGGAGGCCGGCGTGCCGCGCGGGCTCCTCAGCGTGCTGCCCGGCCGCGGCTCGGTGATCGGCGACGCCATCACCAAGCACCCGCTGGTCAAGCGCGTGTCCTTCACCGGCGGCACCAGCACCGGCAAGCACATCGCCCACATCGCGGCCGACAAGATGATGCCGGTCTCGCTCGAGCTGGGCGGCAAGTCGGCCACCATGGTGCTCGAAGACGCCGACCTGGACCATGCGGTCAACGGCGTGCTCTACGGCATCTTCAGCTCCTCGGGCGAGTCCTGCATCGCCGGCTCGCGCCTGTTCGTGGCGCGCTCGCTGTACGCGCCGTTCATGGAGCGCCTGAGCGCGCGCGCCGCCGCGCTGCGGGTCGGCGACCCGGCCGATGAGCGCACGCAGATGGGCCCGCTGATCACCGCCCGGCACCGCGAATCGATCGAGCGCTATGTGGACCTGGGCCTGTCTGAAGGTGCGCGGGTGCGCACCGGCGGCGCCCGGCCCGAGGGTGCGCTGTACGAGCGCGGCTACTACTACCGCCCGACCATCCTGGAAGGCGTGAAGAACAGCGACCAGATCTGCCAGCAGGAGATCTTCGGTCCGGTGCTCGTGGCCATGCCCTTCGATGGCGAAGAAGAGCTCATCGCACAGGCCAACGACAGCGTCTACGCGCTGGCCGCCGGCATCTGGACGCGCGACTACAAGTGCGCCTGGCGCATCGGCCGCGCGGTGCAGGCCGGCACGGTGTGGATCAACACCTACAAGCAGTTCTCCATCTCCACGCCTTTCGGCGGCTGGCGCGACAGTGGCCTGGGCCGCGAGAAGGGGCGCCTGGGAATCCTGCAGTACATGGAGCAAAAGAGCCTGTACTGGGGCCTGAACGAACAGCCCCTGGCCTGGGCCAACTGAACAAGGGAGCCATGACATGAGCGTACTGGGCATCGACGAAATCACCTACGGCGCGGACGACCTGCCGACCTGCCGCCGCTTCTTCCTCGACTGGGGCCTGGCCCTGGTCGCGGAAGAAGCCGACCAGCTCGTCTTCGAGACGCTGAACGGTTGCCGCGTGATCGTGGCCGCAAGCACCCGCACCGGCCTGCCGCCCGCGATGGAAAGCGGCCCGACGCTGCGCGAGGTGGTCTGGGGTGTGCAGAGCGAGGCCGACTTGGCGCAGTACGCCGAGTCCATCCGCTGGCAGCCGGGCTTCACGGTGGGGGCAGGGCGCATCGGCTGCACCGACCCGAACGGCCTGTCGGTGCGCCTGCAGGTCACGCGCAAGCGCGACATCGACGTGCAAAGCGCCGACTACAACACCTGGAACCGCAAGGGCCGCGTGAACCGGGCCAGCCCCGCCTACGAGCGGGCCACGCCGATCGAGGTCGGCCATGTGGTGTTCTTCGTGAAGGACGTGGCGGCCTGCGAGCGCTTCTATGTGCAGCACTTCGGCTTTGCCGCATCCGACCGCTACCCGGGCCGCGGTGCCTTCCTGCGCTGCGCGCCCGATGGCGGCCACCACGACATCTTCCTGCTGCAGCGCCCCGCGGGCGACTCCGCGCTGAACCACGTGGCCTTCACCGTGCGCGACATCCACGAGGTGTTCGGCGGCGGCATGCACATCTCGCGCTGCGGCTGGGAGACCCAGCTCGGCCCGGGCCGGCACCCGATCTCGTCGGCCTATTTCTGGTACTTCCGCAACCCGGCCGGCGCGCTGGTGGAGTACTACGCCGACGAAGACCAGCTCACCGCCGACTGGGAGCCGCGCGAGTTCGAGCCCGGCCCCACGGTGTTCGCCGAATGGGCCATCGAAGGCGGCATCGACGGCAACACGCGCCGGCAGAAGAGCGCCGAAGCGCCCAAGGGCCAGTTCATCACCGACCGCAAGTAAGCAGACAAGCAGGCAGACAAGGCAGGCACCCACCATGCAACGACCCACCTTCCTTCGCCAGGCCCTGGCCGGCGCCGTCTGTGCACTGCTGCTGGCGCCCGCGCTCGCGCAGGGCTCGGACGCCGAGCGGCAGCTCGCTTCTCAGGCCTTCAGCATCGTCGCGCCGTTCCCGCCCGGTGGGCCGGTGGACACGCTCTCGCGCATCCTGGCCACCGGCCTCACGGCACGCTACAAGCAGCCCGCCGTGGTGGACAACCGCACGGGCGCCAGCGGCAACATCGGCATCGAGCTGGTCAAGCGCGCCGCGCCCACGGGCCACACCCTGCTCGTGGTGCCGCAGGGCAACCTCACCATCAACCCCACGCTGATGCCCCGCCTCGGCTACACGGTGGACGGCGACTTTGCGCCCGTGTCCTCGCTGGCCAAGGCGGCCAACGTGATCGCGGTGAACCCGGCCGTGCCGGCCAAAACCATTGCCGAGCTGGTGGCGCTGTCCAAGGCCAAGCCCGACAGCATCAGCTATGCCTCGCCCGGCGTGGGCAGCAGCCTGCACCTGGCGGGCGAGCTGTTCCGCCAGCAGAGCGGGGCGGACATCCTGCATGTGGCCTACAAGGGCACGGGTCCGGGCCTCAACGACGTGCTCGGCGGCACCGTGCCCATGATCATCGGCAACATGCCCTCGGTGCTGCCCCACATCCAATCGGGCAAGCTGCGCGCCCTGGCCGTGACCGACCCGGCTCGCGCGTCCGAGCTGCCCGATGTGCCCACGCTGGCCGAGGCCGGGGTGCAAGGCGTGGCGCTGTCCTCCTGGTACGGCGTGATGGCCCCCAAGGGCACGCCGGCCCCGGTTGTCGAGCAACTGGCTCGCGACATCGCGCAGATCTTCAGCGAACCCGCCGTCAAGGCCCAGCTGCAAAAGCAGGGCATGGGCGTGTGGCTCACCTCGGGCGCTGCCTTCGGCGAGCTGATCCGCAAGGAGACCGCGGTCTGGGCGCCCATCATCAAGGCGCGAAAGATCGAGGCGCAATAAAGAACCGTTTCACCCCCTCCGATGGCGCGCAGCTTCGCGCCGGACCGACTGCAACCTCAAGGACTTCCCACCATGAAAATCACACGTCGCCAGGCGCTTGCCATGGCTGTTTCTCTCGGTACCGCAGCCTGCGCCGGCACTGCCTGGGCCCAGGCCTACCCGAGCAAGCCCATCACCCTCATCGTGGCCTACCCGGCCGGTGGCGACACCGACGCCATGGCGCGCCTGTATGCCGAAAAGCTCGGCACGCGCCTGGGCCAGCCGGTGATCGTGGACAACAAGCCCGGCGCCAGCGGCACCATCGGCACCGCCTATGTGGCCAAGGCGCCTGCGGACGGCTACACGCTGCTGCTGGCACCCAGCACCGTTTCGATCGCGCAGCTGGTGCTCAAGACCGGTGCGGGCGCGAGCTACGACGTCATCAACGGCCTCACGCCCATCGTGCAGACGGGCGTGCAGCCCCTGTTCGTGGCCGCCAACACCGAGACCGGCGGCAAGGACCTCAAGGACCTGGTCGCCAAGGCTAAGAGCAAGACCCTGTCCTATGCCAGCCCGGGCAGCGGCTCGCCCATGCACATCCTGGGCGAGATGTTCAACCAGTCCGCGGGCGTGAAGCTCTCGCACGTACCCTACCGCGGCGTCGCGCCCGCGGTGAACGACGTGCTGGGCGGCCATGTGCCTGTCACCTTCATGACCCTGGGGCCGGTCGCCCCCCACTTCGCATCCGGCAAGGTGGCCGCGCTGGCCGTGGCCGACGCGCAGCGCTCGCCCCTGGCGCCCAACGTGCCGACCCTGGCCGAGCTCGGCTACAAGGGCGTGGAGGTGGGCGCCTGGCAAGGCCTGTTCGGCCCCAAGGACCTGCCGGCCGACATCGTGAAGACCCTCAACGGCCACTTCAACGAGATCCTGAAGATGCCCGACGTGCAATCCAAGATGGCCGTGTTCGGCGCATTGCCCGGCGGCGGCGATGCCACGCGGCTGGCCAAGAGCAATGCGGGCGACTACGCCCGCTTCGGAAAAATCATCAAGGACTTCGGCATCCAGGCCGACTGAGCCACGGCGCCACAGCACCAGTGAGCGCCGAACCGACCGCACAAGGAGAGACCCCCATGACCACCACCGAACGCTACCTCGAACCGCACCAGGCCCGCACGCGCCTGCCCACCATGTTCGAAGACCTGCTGGGCGACGCCATCGAGCGCGCCTTCGGCGAAGGCGCCTACACGCTGCCCGAACTCGTGGCCTACCTCAACCGCACCGGCCCGGCGAGCGAGAACGGTGCCGCCTGGACCGAAGAGAACTTCCAGGCCCTGATGGCCCGCCTGGGCCACTGAAAAAAGCGCCACGAGACCACAGACCCCCAGGAGTCCCCATGAACAAGACCATTTCCTTCGCCAAGGACCCGGTCGACGCCTTGCTGCGCGACGGGCTGAAGAACCTCTGGCATCCCATCTGCCCCTCGGGCTTCATCGGCGAGCGCCCCGTCTCGCTGCGCCGCCTGGGCAAAAAGATCGCCCTGTGGCGCGACGCCGCCGGCACCCTGCATGCGCTGGAAGACCATTGCCCGCACCGCGGCGCGCCGCTGTCGCAGGGCATGGTGCTGGGCGATCGCCTGGCCTGCCCGTACCACGGCGTGGAAGTGCGCTGCGACGGCACCGTGACCAAGGTGCCCGGCAGCCCCGGCTGCAAGCTCGAAGGCTCGCGCGCGGCGCTGGCCTTCCATGTGCAGGAGGCCTACGGCGCGGTGTTCCTCTACAACAGCGACACCAACATCGACACGCCCCCGCCGATGACCCTGCCCGAAGAGCTGAGCGCGCCCGACTACTCGCACTTTCTCTGCTACGCCGAGTGGAAGGGCGACTACCGCTACGCCATCGACAACGTGATGGATCCGATGCACGGCACCTTCCTGCACAAGCAGTCGCATTCGATGGCCGAAGGCGACAGCACGGCCACCTTCCAGATCCGCGACACCGATTCCGGCTTCGTCTTCGAGAAGGTGGGCCAGCGCGGCGTGAACTTTGACTGGACGGAGTGGGGCGACACCGGCGTGCACTGGATGCGCCTGGAGATTCCCTACCCCAAGACCGGCGGCCCCGGCGGCAACTTCGCCATCATCGCCTGCGCCACGCCCATCAACGAGGGCCTGTGCAGCGTGTTCTTCTGGCGCTGTCGCAAGGTCAGCGCCTGGCAGCGCGACACCTGGCGCTTTCTCTACCGCAACCGACTCGAAGCGCGCCACTGGGCCGTGCTGGAGCAGGACCGCGTGATGCTTGAGCAGATGGAGCCCGACGCCAACCAGAACGAGCACCTGTACCAGCACGACATCGGCCTGGTGCGCCTGCGCCGCCACCTGCGCAAGCTGGCCACCGAGCAACTGGAAGCCGCTACCGTGCCGGCCTGAGCGCACGCAGACGCGCCATGCCCCGGGAGCCATTGCCATGAGTATCTTGAACGCCTTTGTCCACACCCTGCGCTTCGAGGCCGACGATGTGATCAGCATCGAACTGCGCCCCGTGCGCGGCGGCGAACCGTTTCCGGCCTTCGACGCCGGCGCGCACATCGACCTGCACCTGCCCAACGGCATGGTGCGCAACTACTCGCTGTGCAACGCCAGCGAGGAGCGCGGTCGCTATGTCATCGGTGTGCTGCGCGACCGCGCCAGCCGCGGCGGCTCGCGCTGCGTGCACGAGCAGCTGCGCGTGGGCATGCGGCTGCCCATCTCGGCGCCGCGCAACAACTTCGCGCTGCACGAAGAGGCCGCGCACACGGTGCTGGTCGCGGGGGGCATCGGCATCACGCCCATCCTGTGCATGGCGCGCCGCCTCAAGGTGCTGGGCCGCTCGGTCGAGGTGATGTACTTCGCCCGTTCGCGCGAAAGCGCCGCCTTCGTGGCCGAACTCGAGGCGCTCGGTGTGCCGCTGCACCTGCACTTCGACAGTGAGCAGGGCGGGCCGCCGGACCTGCGCGCGCTGCTGCAGCGGCGCGCGCCCGATGCGCAGACGCACCACTACGCCTGCGGCCCCACGGTGATGCTGGACGCCTTCGAGAAGCTGTGTGCCGAGCTCGGGCACGAGAACGCGCACATCGAGCGTTTTGCCGCCGTCGAGGTGGCCGCCTCGTCCGATGCGCGCGCCACCTACACCGTGGAGCTGCGCAAGAGCGGCCGAACCATCACCATCACACCCGAGAAGTCGCTGCTCGACACCCTGCTCGATGCCGGCATCGCGGTGGAATACAGCTGCAGCGAAGGCGTGTGCGGAACCTGCGAGACGCGCGTGCTGGCCGGTGAGCCGGACCACCGCGACTCGGTGCTCAGTGCCAAGGAGCGCGCCTCGAACAAGGCCATGATGGTCTGCGTCTCTGGCTGCAAGAGCGAATCGCTGGCCCTCGACCTGTGATGCGCCGCTGACGACGCAGCCCCGAATTTCCCCCGGACGGGCTTTGGGGGAGGCCGCCGCATCTTCGGCTGTTCGCTCCCGTCCTCCCTTCGACCTCAGAAACACATGACCGGCGAACCTGCCGGAGGAGAGAACGCATGCACCAAAAAACCTGGATCGCGCTGGCCGTGCTGGCCACCGCAGGCGCCGCCTCGGCCCAGTCTTCCGTCACCCTGTTCGGCGTGCTCGACGTCGGCGTGGCGCACGTGACGGGCGAGGGCGTCTCGCGCACCGGCCTGTCCACCGGCGGCGCCAACATCAGCCGCCTGGGCTTTCGCGGTACCGAAGACCTGGGCGGCGGCCTGGCCGCGGGCTTCTGGCTCGAAGCCGGGCTGGACGTGGACTCGGGCTCGGGCAAGACCAGCGGCGCCCTGGCCTTCAACCGCCGCGCCACGGTCAGCCTGTCGGGCCCCTTCGGCGAGGTGCGCCTGGGCCGTGACGATGCCGCGACCTTCCTGAACACGCTGATCTTCGATCCCTTCCTGACCAATGGCGTGGGCGGCACCAACGCCTTCATCATGCTGGGCGCACCGATCCAGGTCAGCAATGCGGTGGGCTACTTTTTGCCGCGCGAGCTGGGCGGCTTCTACGGCCAGGTGCAGTATGCGTTCGGCGAACAGCCCTCCAACGCCGACAACTCCAAGCAGGGCAACTATGCCGGCGCGCGCGTGGGCTACCGCACGGGGCCTTTCAACGCCTCGCTGGCCGCCGGCAGCCTCAAGGGCGCCACCGGGGCGGAGGACGTGAAGGCCCGCAATGCCGGCGTTTCCTACGACTTCGGCGTGGTCCGGCCCATGCTGCTCTGGGCCTCGGAGAAGAAGGGCGCAGTGAAGATCACGGCCATCGAACTGGGCGCCACGGCCCCGTTGGGCAATGGCGAGCTGCGTGCCCAGGTCAGCCATTACAGCACCCAGCCCGGCAGTGCCGACTGGCACAAGCTCGCCCTGGGTTACGGCTACCACTTCTCCAAGCGCACCCAGGTCTATGGCGCCGTTGCGCGGCTGAAGAACGACTCAGGGGCCCAGCGGTCCATCGGCCTGCAGGGGCTGGCGGCGACGGGCACCACGCTGGGCGGCAGCTCCAGCGGCTACGAGATCGGGATCCGCCACAACTTCTGATACGGATTCGCCTTCAACCGTCCAACGTCGTTGGTTCGCCTTGCCGTGCTACAGCACTGTCTGCGGCTTCCCGCCCAGTGACACGGTCGAATGCGATTCCGTATGAGGCCGAAGGCCCGGCGCTCAGGCGTAGGTATCGACCTGCGATCCCAGGCCCGCCGCCGCGCCGTTGGCCTGGGCCTCCGTCTTGGCACGTTGCTCGCGTGCGGCCTGGGCCGCCGCCTCGGCCTTGCGCGCCTGGGCATCTTGCTGCTCTTGCTGGCGTGCGCGCTGGATGGCGGTGATCTGTGCCTGCACCATCTGGATCTGCGCCTGCAGCAGCTTGACCTTGTCCTGCTTGGCCTTGGCATCCAGGTCGGACGTGGCCACATTCTTGAGTTCGTCGGTCAGCTCGCGCAACTGCTTTTGCAGCTTGGCGATCTCGCTGCCTCCGCCCCCGCTGGACGACGACACCTTGCCTGCCGATGACGAAGATGAAACTTGCATGCCCCCTTATCGGCCAGCGGGCACGAAACTTTAGTGCGGCGTGGGGGCTTTGTGCGCTTCAACTGGCCGGCTTGGCGGCGGCAGGACCGTCCTGGGCCACCCACAGCAGTTTGTCCACCTCCACCCCAAGCGACCTGGCCTGGGCCAGCAACTGCTCGCGCACGCCGGGGGGCAGGGTCTTGGTGCGCGAAAGAATCCACAGGTAGCCACGGTTGGAGCCGATGACCATGGACCACTGGTAGTCCGGGTCCAGCGCCACCACGTTGTAGCCGCCATAGAACGGTCCGAAGAACGAGACCTTGAGGGCGCCCTGGCGGGTGTCGCCGACAAAGCGCGCCTTGCCCTCGGCCTGCTTCCAGCGGTCGCGGCCGGGATCGAAGCCGCGGTTGACCACCTGGATGGTGCCGTCCGGTTGGGGGGTGTAGCTGGCCGTGGTCTGCTGCAGGCCGCGCTCGAAGGAATGGTCCAGCCGGGCCACCTCGTACCACTGGCCCGCGTAGCGCTGCGCGTCGAAGCCCACCACCGGCGCAATGCCGGCAGGCGGGTGCGTGGAGCAGGCCGTGAAGAACAGCACCGCACCCAGCGCCAGCACACCAATGGTGTTGGGCAGGATGCGGCGGCCCACCGAGCGCGCGGCCGCAGGGGCTGCGTGCTCCGGGGCGGGTACTGGCATGTCTCGCAGTGCGACAAGGGTGTCAGGCATGGTGGTGTCCCTGGCTGAAGGCTTTGCCGCAGTTCTGGCATGGGCCGGCTGTCGGGGCGGGCGCTGCCTGTGGTGCGGCGGTGTGGTCAATGTAGTGGGGGCGCTGGCCGCCGCATGTAGGCGCGGGCTGGCATCGCCTGTCGGCCGGATGGGCCGCCATGCCGCATCACACCACGGGGTTGTGCCGCCGGGGATGGCCGGGCCCTCAATCCGGGGCCCTGGTTGCCACAAAATTCACGGATCGGCGATGAGATTGGCGGCCCGTCCTGGTCACCGTGCCCGCTGGCACAGAACTTGAACGCGCCCAGCGGGTAGAGTGGCAGGCATGCAGGTGCCGCCCGGCGCTCCGATGGGGGCCCGTTGCCACCGCTCGCACGAACGAATGAGGTTTTCCACATGACGACGCCAACCACCACCCCGGCCCCGGGTTCCGACCACCTGCGCTTTCACCGCCAGCATGACCACCTGTCGCCGCCTTTTGGCAACGATGGCTTTGCGCGCCGGGCCGAGGCCTTTGCGCGCATGTTCGGCTCGCCCCGGTTCCTGCTTGCGCAGACCTGCTTCGTGGCCGTGTGGATCGGGCTCAATCTGGCGGGCGTGGTGGCCTTCGACGTCTATCCCTTCATTCTGCTGAACCTGGCCTTCAGCCTGCAGGCCGCCTACGCCGCGCCGCTGATCCTGCTGGCCCAGACGCGCCAGGCCGAACGCGACCGCATGCATGCCGACGCCGACGCCCGCCACCGCGAGGCCCTGGCCCAGGCCACCGCAGAGCGCCAGGCCCTGGCCGCGCAGAACAGCGCCCGGTTGCTCGACCTGCTGGAGCAGAACACCCGCCTGACCGAGGTGACCAAGAAACTCAGCGAACGCATCGAGGCCCTGACGCTGGAGATGCACCACCGCATGCACTATGTGCCCGCGAACACCCGCATCCAGCAGCAGGCCGGGCCGCCCGGTGTGCAGCAGTCGGGTGGCTCCGGTGCGGACACCAGTGCGCGGCAGGGCTGAGCCATGTTTGCCAGCCACCCCCTGCCACCCGCCGCCGCAACGGGCCATGCCCGGCCCTTCGACATCGCTGCCGCCTGGCAGGCGCTGCGCGGCCATGCCGGGCCTGGCCAGCCTGTCGCGCTGCTGCACATGGGCACCGCGCACACCCTGGTGGCCCTGCTGGGCGAGGGCGGCACGCCGGGCCCCCTGGTCTCGCTGACCGTGGGCCGGCACAAGACCGCACGCGACTTCTTCCGGCGCGATGTGCCCACGCCGCTGGAGCTGGAGAACGCCATCGCCAGCGTGGAGGACGAGGTCTACCTGGCCCATCGGCAGTACGCGCAGCAGCCGGGGGCGGCCCGCGCGGCCTGGTGGTCCACCGACGCCCACCTGCTGGCCCTGGCCGAGCTGGCCGGCGTGCCCAGCGCTCCCGCCATGCAGCTCAGCCTGGAGGCCATGGAGCGCCTGTTCCAGCGCCTGGCAGCCGTCTCCGAGGGCCGGCCCGCTGCGAGCGAAGGCCTGCCCGAGAGCGTGGAGTTCGCCACCACCCTGCTGCTGCTGCGCGAGTTGATGCACCACATGCCCTTCGGGGTGCTGCATGTGGTCGCCGCGGCATAGCCCGGGCTATTCCCGGGCGTAGACGGAAAATTCGTGGGCTGGCGCGAAGCCGAGCGACCGGGCCAGATCGTACGACGCCCGGTTGTGGCGAAAGCAGTCCCATCCCGGCGTCAGCCCACGCTGCAGGCAGCCGCCGATGAAGGCCGTCGCCACGGCCCGGGCCAGGCCTTGCCGCCGGTGGCCGTCCAAGGTACAGATGTCGGCATCGTGGCGCAGCCCGTTCACGAACACCGAGTAGCACAGGCTGGCGACCTGGCCGCCATGCAGCACGCAAAAGCCCACGCCCTCGCGCTCGAACAGCGCGTCGGACGCCCACATGGCCGCCGCGAACGGGTAGGGACCATCGCCCAGTTGCCGCAGCAGCGCCGCGTCCATGGGCGCCAGGCGATAACCTGGTGGCAGAAGCGGTGCCGCATGCCGCGCCGCGGCGAAGCGGGCGGGGTCGAATGAAAAGCCCACGCGCTGCTGCTTTTGCACGGCGGCCATGGTGACGCTTTGCTCGATCACCGGCTCCCAGCCGGCGTGGCCGGGGTACAGGATGAAGAAGTCCTGACCGGCGTGGTGCCGCAGCCAGTCCATGCAGGACCTGGCGAACACCGCATCGGGCACCGCGCCTGCCAGCACGCAAAAGCCGTTGTCGTAGACAAAGGCGGTGTCCCGGTCTCTCGGGGTGGGGGTGAAGATGCGGCCCCGGGTGTGGCCCGACAGCACGGCCGCCATGATCTCGGTGCCCGCATGGAGCCCGTCGCGCAAAAGGGTCAGGGCAGGGAAGTCTCGTGGATCCAGTGCATGCATGCAGCCGATTGTGCCGGCGCCGCTCAGCCCTGGGCGGCGGCCGGGCCCTGTGCGCGCCACTCGCGCGGCGCGCGCCCAAAGCGCTCCTTGAAGGCCCGGCTGAAATGCGCCGCATCGTTGAAGCCCCAGCCAAAGGCGATTTCCGAGACCGAGGCCCTGGCGCGCCGTGCGTCCAGCAGTTCGCGGCTGGCGCCATCGAGCCGCTGGCCCCAGAGGTAGTGCGAGGGGGACTGGGGCTCGGTCTTGAAAAGGCGGTGCAGGTGCCCGCTGGACATGCCCAGGTCCCGTGCCACGGACTCGACGCTCAGCCCCGGGTCGCGCAGCCGCGCGTCGATGTGGCGCTTGATGCGCGCCACATGGTAAGCCCCCATGGCCGAGGGCTCGACCAGGCTGCAGGCGGGCAGTGATTGCAGGCCGGCGGCCAGCACGCTGATGACGCCGCTGGCCACGGCAGCGGCCGAGGCTGCGGGCAGGCGATCCGCCTCGTCGCGCAGCGCGGTGACCATGTGGGCCATCAGGTGCCCGGCGCCGCTGCGGCCCGAGACGGTGGTTGCCGTGAGCTGCTCGGTGCCCGTCACCAGCGCGCGCAGTTGCTCGCCGCGCAGCTTGAGCACGATCTCCTCGAAGTCCTCGCTGAACTGCAGCGTGTAGGGCCGGGTGCTGTCGTACAGCGCAAAGTCACCGGGGGCCACGGCCGCATCGCGCCCGTCCTGGGAGATGACGCCATGCCCCCGCGTCTGCAGGCTCACGATGAAGCAGTCGTCTGCGGCGCGCGAGATGGAACGCGGCGTGCGCACCACGCGCTGCGCCCGCGAGCGCACCACCGACAGGTCCAGCCCCGGCAGGTGGTGGCTCTGGATGGAGCCGCCAAAGCCTGGTGCATCCGGCGCATCGCACTCGAGCTGCACATAGGTGGTGCAGATCATGTCGGTCCAGTAGGCCAGCCGCTCGCGCGGGGCGATGGCGTCGGTACTCAAGAGTTGGCTCATGGGCGGGTCTCAAGCGGGCGGGAGAGGGAGTGAGGCGATGTGCCCATCATCCTCCTGCCGCGTCCATTCTTCAAGCAAGGCCCATGCCGGTAAACCCGGGGTGGCGAGTCTGGGACAAGGGGCGGGAGAGTTCCAGTCAAGTGGCCTGGAATCAAGAACCGCGCGAGCCTGGGGCAAGACGGAGCGACCTGCCCGCAGTGAAATCCTGCCATCGCCAACCCTGCATTTGAAGGAGTCCCCCATGCCCGCCACCCACCACCCCCACCTGCGCGTCGCCGCCGTCCAGGCTGCGCCCGTGTTCCTCGACCTCGACGCCACCATCGACAAGACCATCGCCTTGATGAAAGAGGCCGCCAAGCAGGGGGCGCAGCTGGTCACCTTTCCCGAAACCTGGATCCCGGGCTACCCCTGGTGGATCTGGCTCAGCGCGCCCGCCCTGGGCATGCAGTACGTGCAGCGCTACAACGACAACTCCCTGGTCGTGGGCTCGGCCGAGTTCCAGCGCCTGGCCCAGGCCGCGCGCGACATCGGCATCTGGATGTCCACCGGCTACAGCGAGCGCGCGGGCGGCAGCCTCTACATCGCCCAGGCCCTGTTCGACGACCAGGGCCGCGTGGTCAAGACGCGGCGCAAGCTCAAGCCCACGCACGTGGAGCGCACCGTGTTCGGCGAGGGCGATGGCAGCGACCTGGCCGTGATGGACACCGCCATCGGCCGGGTCGGCATGCTGGCCTGCTGGGAGCACCTGCAGCCGTTGAGCAAGTACGCCATGTACGCGCAGAACGAGCAGATCCACGTGGGTGCATGGCCCAGCTTCTCGCTCTACCGCGGCGCGGCCCATGCGCTGGGGGCCGAGGTCAACAACGCCGCCAGCCAGGTCTATGCGGTCGAGGGCGGCTGCTTCGTGGTCGCGCCCTGCGCCACGGTGTCCAAGGAGATGGTGGCCATGCTCTGCACCGACGACCTGCAGCGCCAGTTGCTGCTCGAAGGCGGCGGCTTTGCACGCATCTACGGGCCCGACGGCGCGTCGCTGGGCACCCCGCTGGGCGAGAAGGAAGAGGGCCTGGTGCTGGCCGACATCGATCTGGGCACCATCTCCCTGGCCAAGACGGCGGCCGACCCGGCCGGCCACTATGCGCGGCCCGACGTCACGCGCCTGCTGCTCAACCAGACGCCGGGCGACCGTGTGGTGTCGCAGGTGCCGGCCGGCATGGCCACCCCCGTGGCGGCCAACGAAGCCGTCGCTGCGGAGCCTGTCGCAGCCGTGGCCGAGTGAGCGTGCCATGGAATCCGCCATCCCCCCGCACCTGCAGTGCCCGCGCCTGCGCCACCGCCGCGTGCCCGATGACTATGTGCCGCCGTACCCGGCCACGGTGGCGCGCTACCGCCCCGAGGTCACGCGCGTGGTCATGGCCTACTTCGGCATGCAGCACCGGGCCGATGCGCCCGCGCCCGCCCTGGCCGCGCGGGCGCTGCACTGCATTGCCGAGGCCTTTGCCGCTGCCAAGGGCCCGGGCCACTGGGACCGCGCGCAGTGCGTGGACGCTGCCGGCTACCTCACCACGGTGAGCATCGGCTACTGGGACGACCCGGCCGCCTACGCCACCTGGTTCGCCGAGCATGGCGCGCGCTGGGCATCCGGGGCCTTCAATGACCCCGGGCTGGGCCTGTTCACCGAGGTGCTGCAGCCTGCTGCGGACCGCTTCGAGACCCTGTTCTCGGCCGACGTGGTGGAGGGCGTGGCCGGTGTCTCCAGCGGACTGGGTGAGCCCATCCAGGAGCATGCCTACTGGGGCGGCATGCGCGACCGCTTGGCCCTGTCGCAGACCGACGGCATGGTGCCCGAGGGTACGCCGCAGGTCGTCACCGAAGGCCTGCACCAACGCGTGCTGCCGCACGGAAACCTGTGCCTCATCCGCTCCGGGCAGGACTGGACCGGTACCCAGGGCGACGAGCGCCGCATGTACACCGAGGAAGTGGAGCCGGTGCTGCGCGCCGGCATGGACTTCCTGCAGCACCAGGGCCGCGCAGTGGACTGCTATGCCAACCGCTACATGGCCGTGGTCGATGCAACCGGCCAGCCCGTGGACAAGAGCTTCGGCATGGGCTGGTGGCGCAGCCTGGCGGCGCTGGAGCGCTGGGCCGAGTCGCACCCCACGCACGTGGCCATCTTCGGCGCGGCCATGAAGTACCTGGGCACCATGGGCCCGGCGGCACAGCTCAAGCTCTACCACGAGGTCACGGTGGCCCGGGCCGAAGAGCAGTACTTCGAGTACTTCAACTGCCACCCGCGCACGGGCATGCTCGGGGCCGTCACTGCGGCGTGAGAAAAGTCTCGGCCATCCGTACCCAGTACGCGCCGCCCACCACGATGTTGCCATCATGGAAATCGTAGCCCGGGTGGTGCACCATGCAGCCGCCCGGGGCATTGCCGTTGCCGATCTGCAGGTAGGAGCCCGGCACCTGCTCCAGCATGAAGGCGAAGTCCTCGCTCGCCGGCAGGGCCGCGGCCTGCAGGGTCACGCGCTCGGGGCCCACCAGCTCCAGCGCCACCTGGCGCGCCAGGGCCGTCTCTTCGGGCGTGTTGACCAGCACGGCATAGCCTGGCCGCCAGTCGATGCGGGCCTGCACGCCATGCCCCGTGGCCGTGGCCTCCACCAGTGCGCGGATGCGCTGCTCCAGCAGCCGGCGCACGCCGCTGTCCATGGCGCGCACACTGATCTCCAGCACCGCGCTGGCGGGGATCACGTTGTTGGCCTGGCCCGCATGCAGCGCGCCCACGGTCACCACGGCCATCTGCTGGGGGTCCACGCTGCGCGAGACGATGGTCTGCAGCCCCATCACCAGGCTGGCCGCGGCCACCACGGGGTCGATGGCCTGGTGCGGCATGGCGCCATGGCCGCCCACACCGTCCAGCGTGATGGTGGCGTAGTCGCTCGATGCCATGGCCGGCCCCTCGCGCAACAGCAGGTGGCCCTGGGCCACGCCGGGCATGTTGTGCATGGCGAACACGGCGTCGCAGGGGTAGCGCGTGAACAGGCCATCGGCCATCATGCGCAGCGCGCCGCCGCCGCCTTCCTCCGCGGGCTGGAAGATCAGGTTCAGCTCGCCGTTGAACTGCCCGTGCTCCGCCAGGTACCAGGCCGCCGCCATCAGCATGGCGGTATGGCCATCGTGCCCACAGGCATGCATCACGCCGGGGTGGGCGCTGCTCCAGGCGGCACCCGTGGCCTCGGTGATGGGCAGGGCGTCCATGTCGGCGCGCAGGCCCAGGCGCCTGGTGCCGTGCCCGCGCACCAGGCGGCCCACCACGCCCGTGCCGCCGATGCCGCGCTCCACCGCATAGCCCCAGCGTTCCAGCCGCTCGGCCACGAGTTCGGCCGTGCGCTGCTCCTCGAAGGCCAGCTCGGGGTGGCGGTGGATGTCGCGGCGCAGGGCGATGAACTCGCTGGCGCGCTGCTGCAAGGTGTCGAACAGGCTGCTGTGCATCGTCGTCATCATTGCGGCTGCAGGTTGATGGAGCGTGCGATCTCGCGGTAGCGCGCGGTCTCGCTCTCGAAGAAGGCGGTGGATTCGGCCAGCGTCATGGCCGGCGACGCCACCATGGACTGCGCGGCCAACTGCGTGTGCACCGTCGGGTCCTTGAGCGCACGGCCGATGGCCTGGTGCAGGCGCTGCACCACGGGCTCGGGCGTCTTCTTGGGCACCATGAAGCCGGTCCAGATCTTGTACGAGAAGTTGGGCAGGGTCTTGCCTTCGCTCACGGTGGGAATGTGTTTGAGCATCTCCGAGCGCTGTGCACCCAGTTGGCCGATGATCTTGAGCCGCCCTTGGTCGGCCATGGCGCCCATGGCCGCGCTATAGACCAGCACCGCAAAGTCGAGCTGGCCGCCGCCCAGGTCCTGCAGCAGTGGCGCATTGCCCTTGTAGGGGATGTGCTGCATGGTGGTGTGCGTGGTCTGCTGCACCTTCTCCAGGATCAGGTGGTACAGCGAGCCGATGCCCACGCTCCCGTAGGACAGCGGATCCTTGCCCGGCGTGCGCGCCAGTGCGACCAGCTCGTCCACGCTGTTCACGCCCAGGTCCTTGCGCGTGACGAAGACCATGGCCGCGTCGGACACCGGGTGCACCAGGCGAAAGTCCTCGGTGCGCAGCTTCACCGCGGCATTGGCCAGCGGCGCCAGGATGGCCTCGTTGGGCGAGCCCTGGAAGATGTAGTAACCATCGGCCGGCGCGGCCAGCACCTTCTGCGCGGCCATGGCACCGGCCGCGCCGCCCAGGTTCTCCACGATCACCTGCTGGCCCAGCTCACGGGTCATGGGCGTGTTGAGGATGCGCGCCATCGCATCCGACGGGCCGCCCGCGGGGTAGGGCACCATCAGGCTCACCGGCTTGGCGGGGTAGGCAGTGGGGGCCTGGGCCCAGGCGGCCAGGGGGCTGGCGCCCAGCACCAGGCCCGTGAGCCCGGCCAGTGTGGCGAGCAGGCGTTTCATCGCAATCGTTGTGTGCGTCATTTAGATCCCTTGCGGACAGTTTGGTAGGCGGCCATGGCAGCCATGGCATGCGTTTCTTCGACACCCTCTGGCCCTGCCACGCAGCTCTTTCGGGGCACGTTGTGCAGGTCAGCCGGGCCATCTTAGGATTGGCGTTTCTGCGCGTCCAATGCATTGCAAAGTGGGTTAGCATGAGTTGAAGTTATTCAATTTTCTTGCACCAGAAGGGGGCAAATCGGCATGACTTTGGTGCAGCTTCGGCACTTCATTTCGCTGGCGCAGACCGGCTCGTTCAGCAAGTCGGCCGAGGCCATGCACCTCACGCAGCCGGCGCTCAGCCGCAGCATCCGCTCCATCGAGGACGAGCTGGGCCTGCCCCTGTTCGACCGCATTGGCCGGCGCAGCGAACTCACGCCTTTTGGCCGCCAGGTGCTGCAGCGCGCCCAGCGCCTGGTGGACGACGCGGCCGAGCTGCACGCCCTGGGCCAGCGCATGCGCGAAGGCGAGGGAGGGGCCATCCGCATCGGCCTGGGTTCGGGGCCCGGTGCGCTGTTGATGACGCCGCTGCTCATGCAGGTGGCCACGCGCCACCCGCAGCTCACGCTGGAGATATCGCGCGGCAGCACCGACCGGCTGGTGCAGGCGCTGCGCGACCGCCAGCTCGATGCCCTGGTCATCGACGCGCGATCGCTGCAGCCCGCCACCGACCTGCGCACCGAGCTGGTCTGCGAGATCCGTGGCTCCTTCATGGCGCGGCGCGGCCACCCGCTGCTGCGCAAGCGCGGCGGCGTGCGCTTCGAGATGCTCAAGGACTACCCCATCGCCTCCACCCCGCTCAGCGACGAGGTGGCGCGCCGGCTCATGGAAACCTATGGCCCCGAGGCGCACCCCGCTGCCTGCGTGACTTTGCGCTGCGAGGAGATACCGAGCCTGGTCGAGGTGGTGCGCAAGAGCGACGCCATCCTGCTGGCGGTGCGCGCCGCCGCGCCCGACCTGGTGGAGCTGCCCATGGTGCCCGGCGAGATCACCACCGCGCTGTTCGGCCTGGTCACCCTGGCCGGCCGCAGCGAGGCACCGGCCATGCCCATCGTGCGCACGCTGGTGCAGGAACTATTGAAGGACTAGCCGAAGCGCAAGGCCCGCCAGCGCGCAGCCGCCCAGCAGCGGCAGCACCCCGAGCTTGAACCGGAACAGCGCCACGGCAGCCAGCAGCGTGATGGCGACGGAGGCGATGTCCACCCCGCCCGCAAAGCCCTTGGGCCACCACACATGCCAGGCGAAGAACAGCGCCAGGTTCAGGATCACGCCGACCACGGCGGCCGTGATGGCCGTGAGCGGCGCGGTGAAGCGCAGCTGGTTGTGCGTGGTCTCGATCAGCGGCCCGCCCGCCAGGATGAACACGAACGAGGGCAGAAAGGTGAAGAAGGTGACCACCGTGGCCGCCAGTGCGCCGGACCAGAAGGCGGTATCGGGCCCGAGCACGTTGTGCAGCCAGCCGCCGACAAAGCCCACGAAGGCCACCACCATGATCAGCGGGCCGGGCGTGGTCTCGCCCAGGGCCAGACCGTCGATCATCTGCTGGGCATTGAGCCAGTGGTAGTGCTCCACTGCGCCCTGGAACACATAGGGCAGCACCGCGTAGGCCCCGCCAAAGGTGAGCAGCGCCGCCTTGGTGAAGAACCAGCCCATCTGCGCCAGCGTGCCCTGCCAGCCATGCCAGGCCACCAGCATGCCCATGGCCGCCAGCCACAGGCCGCCGCCCACGGCCAGCACGCGCGCCAGGCGTGCGCGGCTGAACAGCGCATGGGCCGGCGTGGGTGTGTCGTCGTCGATCAGCGCCGGCCCGTAGCCGCGCTGCGCCGAACCATGCGCCCCTGCCGTGAACAGCTGCGGCCAGCGCCGCCCCGCCAGGTGCCCGATGAGGGCTGCCGCGACCACGATGGCCGGGAAAGGAACGCTGAAGGCCATGATGGCCACAAAGGCCGCTGCTGCCAGGCCCCAGAGCCAGCGGTTCTTCAGTGCCCGCGTGCCGATGCGGTGCGCCGCATGCAGCACCAGCGCCGTGACTGCGGGCTTGATACCGTAGAAGATGCCCTCCACCACGGGCAGGTGGCCAAAGGCGATGTAGATCCAGGACAGCAGCACCAGCAGCGCGAGCGAGGGCAGCACGAACAGCGCGCCCGCCACAATGGCGCCGCGCGTGCGGTGCATCAGCCAGCCGATGTAGGTGGCCAGTTGCTGGGCCTCGGGCCCGGGCAGCACCATGCAGAAGTTGAGCGCGTGCAGAAAGCGCTTTTCGCTGATCCAGCGGCGCCGCTCCACCAGCTCGGTGTGCATGATCGCGATCTGCCCGGCCGGCCCGCCAAAGCTGATGCAGCCGAGCTTGAGCCAGAACCAGAAGGCCTGGATGAAGGGGACTTCGGCAGGGCGCGCATCGGCGGCAGGTGCATCTGGGGGGCTGGCCACTGCCACCGTCGGGTTTGTGGAGCTTGTCATTGTCGGTTGGGCGTTGGTATCGGTCATGCCTGCACCATCTGGGGTGTCCAGTGGTGGGTCTCCTGCACACCTTGCACCTGCTGGCGGCACCAGGCATACAGCGCGTCGTACACCGGCATGGCCGCGGCGAGCATGGCCATGTCGTCGCTGGCATGCAGCTGCGACAGGCCCAGAGACACGGCCAGCAGCCCGGCGGCCTGGGGTGCCTGCTGCAACGCGTCCGTATCCGCAGCGCGCACGATGTGCGCCAGTGCCGCGAGCGCGGGGTCGGCCTGCAGGCCAAAGGCCGAGAGCAGTGCATCGAAGCTGCACAGCGTGCCTTCGTGCGTGATGGGCGCGCCGGGAATGTCATAGGCCACGGCACCGAGCCGCTGCGCCTCGGCCAGCACCTGGGCCGCTTGCACATAGAAGAATTCAGCGCGCGGGTCGATGAAATGGCGCACCAGCCAGGGGCAGGCCACGCGGTCGATCTTGGGCCGTGCGCGCGTGATCCAGCGCGACACTGCTGTTCCATCCACACCCAGGTCCGGGCGCTTGGGCAGGGTGAGAGGCCGCGTTTCGCGCCAGCGGGCCACGTCCTGCGGCGCGTCGGTGCCTGGCTCGCCACCTTCGAAGCCGCCCGCCAGGAACCGCGCATCCCAGCCCGCCTGCCGCAATTGCGCCGCGGCCTCCTGGCTCACGGCGTGGCCGTAGACGCAGTACACGACGACCTCGCGCGGCGGGCCGGATGCCACCAGCCCGGCAAGCGCTTCAGGCGGGCAGTGGCGTGCCGTCGCCAGCAGATGGGGGCTGTCGGCAAAACGCGCGGGCCGGCGCACATCCAGCAGGAGCGGTGCCGTGGGCGTGCCGATGCGGGAAGCGAGGTCTTGGGGTGCAATGGAGAGGGAAGGGGCATTGCCCATAGGGGTGTCCACGGATGATGACTCCGGCAAAGAGTGATCAGCACTTGGATGGGACACCATCTATCCGCGAGGATTCGGGAGGCTGGTTTCCCGATGGGCGGATCTTAGCAGGAGTTTTTGGCAGCGGCGTGGCGCTGGGCCTGGCCCCGCACAAGCCCTCAACAGGTTCTAAGATGGCGGCCCTTTCGAACTCACTGCCGCGCCTCCATGCACATCGAGCAAGCCACCTCCACGGACCTGGACGCCGTCGTCGCCACCCTGCAGGAGGCCGCGCAGTGGCTCCAGGGCGATGGCCGGCCCCTGTGGTCCCCGGCCGACTACAGCCCCGAGCGCATAGGGCGCGACATCGAGGCGGGCGGCTATTGGGTGGCGCGCAGCAGGCCTGGGTCGATCGCGGGCGTCATGCGCCTGGACCTTGAAGACCCGCACTACTGGCCCGAGATCGCTCCCGGCAGCTCTGTCTACCTGCACAAGCTGGCCGTGCGCCGCGCCTGGGCGGGGCAGGGCGTTTCCACCGCCTTGCTGCGCTTTGCGCGCGAGCGCACGCAGGCCCTGCAGCGGCCCTGGCTGCGCCTGGACTGCGTTGCCGATCGCCAGGGGCTGCGCTCGCTGTACGAAGGCTTCGGTTTCGTGCTGCACAGCGAAGTGCACAAGGGGAGTTGGGCGCTGGCGCGGTACGAGCTGGCAATGGCTCCGTAGAAGGGTCTACGCCGCGCGCCGTTCGCCCAGCACCATCGCATTCCACTCCCGCAGCGTGCTCTGCTTTTCCTCGGCCGACAGCTCGTTGGCTTCCTCGCGCCGCAGCAACTGCTGCAGCAGGGGCAACAGGTCCTTTTGCTGCGATTGCTGCTGCAGCGGCTCTTCCACCGTGTCCACCACCTTGTTGAATTCCACCTTGATGGTGCGCAGGAACTGCGAGGCGGTCTGCGTGAGCAGGGCGCGTACCGGCTTGTCCTGGTCGTAGGCCAGCTCCATGCGGGTGCTGCTGTGGTCCTCGACCTGGGTGTAGTAGTAGTTCTGGGTGGCCGAGTCGGAGCCGAGCTCGGGCTCGCGCCGGGTGCGCAGTGAGCGGTGGAAGGCCGCGGTCAGGTCGGAGGTCTGCGTCTGCGTGATGGCGCGGTTGGCGGCGGAGCCGCCCGAGATCTGGGTCGACTGTTCCAGCTTGTAGTCGAAGATGTCGATCTCGTTGGTGTGGCGCGGGTTGAGGGCGCGGCGGTTGGTCAGGAGCGTGGCCTTGAAGTCCCCGAGGCCCGTGAGCAGGCTGTGGTCTTCTTCGCTGAAGGCGTCGGCATCGCTGGCGATGTCCGCTGGTCGCACCCTCGTGAGGCCGCTGGCCTGGTCGCCGGCCCCGTAGCCGCCGTGCAGGGCCGCGAAGGAGGACTTGAACAGGTCCACCAGTTCCTGGTTGCCGTTGCCGCGCTCTGCCGCCTTGTCGATGCGGCCCAGGTACTGCTGCACGGCCCGGGCCTTCTGCTCGGCGCTGCCCCAGATGGCGCTCTGGCGCAGATCGGTCTTCACGGTGGCCGTGCCCTTCAAGGTCTTGAGCTCGATCTCGCGGCTGCTGGCATTCGCCGTGAAGCGTGTGCCCAGCACCATGGCGCGTTCGCCCTGGTCGTTCAGGCCGTAGACCTCGCTCTTGAGCTCCACCTGGGTCAGGACCTTGCTGTCGAACTTCATCAGGCTGTCGAAGTTCACCAGCGGCGGCTCGCGCGTCAGGCCCTCCATGGCTTCGTCGAAGCCCTTGGCCAGCGACTGCAGGGCCTGTTGCTCCTGCGGCGTGAGGCTCCCGTCAACGTCGATCTGCACCGTGATGCCCGAGCCCGAGCTGGCCGGCAGGCGCTGGTCGGCAATGGAGATGCGCACCGAGGCGCCCGACTGGGTCTTGATCGTCAGCGCGGCGCTGGCGCTGGGGCTGGATCGGATGGCCCATTGCGCATCGGCCGCTTTGCTCTGGATCTTGTCGGGCGAGTAGGCCGCGGCCACGTTCACGATGGTCTGGCGGTAGCTGGTCCCCGTGCTGGCCACCTGCTCCAGCAGGGCCGAGCCCAGGCCGGAAAACCGCGCGCTCTGGCTGGTGGCGCTGGCATTGCGGCCGATGATCTGGTCCACGGCCGTGGTGGGGGCCTGCTCCCACACCTGCATCCGCCCGTTGCGGGTCTGCAGATTGGCCAGGGCCTCGTAGGTCGCGTCCACGGTCTGGAGCGACGAGGGGTACTGCGTGACGTGGAGAAAGCGGCTGTCTCCCGACGCCGCGGGCACCATGGCCACCGGCGCAGAGGCGGTGATGCTCGCCACCGTGGCGGTCGCTGCATCCGCTCCGCCGGAGGGCGCGGCGAGGCTGGTGCCCGATGCGGTCAAGGCTTTGATGGTGGCGTTCTGGGTGCCCAGGGCGGGCCCTGCCGAAGAAAGACTGACTGCGCTCATTTTCTGGTTCTTGGTTTGTTGATGCGGTTCCGGCTGTTATCGGCAGGGCTTGAGAAAACTGAAGGCCCTGACTGTGAGAAGCTCTGCACCCTGGCAACAAGAGGAGTGACGGCACTTCATGGACCTGAAATTCAGCCACGTCGACGTTCTGGTCGGCAACCTGGAGCAAGCCTGCGACTACTACGCGCGAATCTTCAGCGCGCGCGTGTCAAGGACCCTGGTCTGGGACCGCGGTGGCCTGCATGTGCGCTATGCCGTGGTGATGTTCGGCACCGAGCGCTTCATGCTCGTGCAGCCCATCGCCGGCAATCTCAAGGAACTGATGGACACCCAGGGCGAGGGCACGATCTACCGCCATTGCTACTCCACCCCCGACATCGAGGCAGCCTATGACGAGCTGGTGGCCGCCGGTGTGCAGCCGGAGGATGAGAACGGCAATCGCCTGGAGAGGGATGGGCTGCGCACACCCAGCGGCACCCGCATTCTGTGGCTGCCCAAGCGCTTTGGGCACTTCTCTATCGAACTGCTGGAGGCGCAGGAGCTGGAGCGCTTCATCGCGGAGCTGTTTACGGACAGCAGCGCTGCGTAGCGCATCTCCCCACGGCGCTCAGGGCCGGGCAATGAAGGCCTGTTTGCCCTGCCGGTCGAACCCGGCAGATTCATAGAACCGCAGCGTGGCCTCGTCCTTGCGCCCGGTCATCAGCATCACCTTGTAGCAGCCCTGGGCCCAGGCGAACGACAAGGCATCGTGCAGCACGGCCTTGGCGTGGCCGTGTCCTCGGTGATCGGCATGGGTCACCACGTTCTCGATCAAGCCATAGGGCCTGCCGCCACGTGTGAGGTTGGGGATGAGGGTGATGGTGCAGCTGGAGACCAGCTGGCCGCCCACATAGGCACCCAGATACCGGTAGCGCTTGCTCGCCAGCAGCTCGTTCCAGATCACCTCCAGCGCATCGCCATCGGGTGGCGGATCGTCGTCGGCATGCAGGTGCGCATAGAGCGCCAGCAACTGCGGCAGCTCGGACCGTGCGATGGGGCGGATCTCCATGCCTGCATTCTGCATGGGCCGTTCACCCTGCGCGCCGCGCGCCGAACCACTCGCACAGAAAATCCGCCAGCGCCCGCGTCTTGGCCGAGAGGTCGCTCTTGGTCGGGTAGACCAGCGTCACGTCCGCCGCGGGCAGGGCCCAGCCGGGCAGCACGGGGGAGAGGCGGCCTGACTCCAGATAAGCCGCCACATCCCAGTGCGAGCGCATGAGCACGCCATGCCCGTCCAGTGCCCAGGTGGTGGCCGCTGCGCCGTCGTTGGTGCTGAGCATGCCGCGCACCTTGATGGTCTCCTGCCGCTCGCCCTGGTGCAGGTGCCAGGTGCCATAGGTCTCGTCGCTCTCGCGGATCACGATGCAGTGGTGGGCCAGCAGGTCGGCCGGCTGCGTGGGCTCTCCTGCGCGGGCCAGGTAGTCGGGCGATGCGCAGAGCACGCGCTGGTTGGCCATGAGGCGCCGCGCCGTGAGGCGCGAGTCGGGCAGGTCGCCAAAGCGCACGGCGGCATCGAAGCCCTGTTCCACCAGGTTCACGGGCCGGTCGGTCAGGTGCAGCTGCACCTCCACTTCAGGGTAGGCGCGCGCGAAGGCCGAGAGGGCCGGCGCGATGTGCACGCGGCCAAAGCCCAGCGTGGCCGCCAGCTTGATCAGGCCGCGTGGCGAACTGCGCGCGCCGGCCACAGTGCGCTCCAGCGCCTCCAGGTCGCCAAGGATGCGCGCGCCGTCCAGCAGGTAGGTCTCGCCCTCGGGCGTGAGGTGGATGCGCCGCGTGGTCCGGTGCAGCAGGCGCACGCCCAGCCGGTGCTCCAACTGGGCCAGGCGCCGGCTGACCGCGGGCGGGGTGATGCCCATCTGCTGTGCGGCAGCGGCCAGGCTGCCTTCTTTCATGAGCAGGGCGAAAAAGCGCAGGTCCGAAAAGCCGTCCATGGAGGGTTTATTCGTGCATTGAATTTATGAATGAAGTAATTTTGACGGTATTTATGGCTTTGAACATCACTCATAAGATCCAACCCACAACAAATACCGCAGGAGACAGACCCATGACGACGCTTTCCCTCCCCCGCCGCCGCCTGGCCACCGCGGCTGTGGCTGCCGCCACGCTGGCCGTGCTGGCATCCCCCGCTGCCATGGCCCAGGGCGCGGCCTACCCCAACAAGGCCATCAAGCTCGTGGTGCCCTATGCGCCGGGCGGCAGTGCCGACATCGCGGCGCGGCTCATCACGGACGAATGGGGCAAGGCCCTGGGCGGCTCGCTGTTCATCGAGAACAAGGGCGGGGCAGGGGGGAACATCGGCGTGGACATGGTCGCCAAGGCGCAGGCCGACGGTTACACCATCGGCCTGCAGACCGTGTCGCTGGCCATCAACCCCGGCCTCACGGCCAAGATGCCGTACGACACCCTGAAGGACCTGGCGCCCATCGGCATGGTGGCCAGCTCGCAGCACGTGCTGGTGGTCAACAACGCGCTGCCGGCCAAGAACCTCAAGGAACTGATCGCGCTGCTCAAGGCCAAGCCGGGCCAGTATTCCTACGGCTCGGCTGGCGCGGGCAGCACCTTCCACATGTCGGCCGAGCTGTTCAAGGCCGTGGCCGGCACGCCCATCGTGCACATCCCCTACCGCGGCGGCGGCCCGGCCATGATCGACACCATGTCGGGCCAGGTGGCGCTGAGCTTTCCGGTGCTGTCCGCCGCGCAGCCGCATGTGCAGGCGGGCAAGCTGCGGGCGCTGGGCGTCACGGGGGCCAAGCGCTCCCCGCTGATGCCCGATGTGCCCACCATTGCCGAGGCGGGCCTGCCGGGCTACGCTTTCGAAACCTGGTTCATCGTGTTCGCGCCGGCCGGCACGCCCAAGCCCGTGATCGACAGGCTCAACACCACGCTGAACCAGGCGCTCAACACCCCCGCGCTCAAGGAGCGCATGGCCAAGGACGGTTTCGATCCCATCCCATCGGCCCCCGAGCAGGCCCGAGCACGGCTGGAGAAAGAAATGCCGCAATGGGCCAAGCTGATCAAGGAGCGGGGCATCACCGCTGAATAAGAACCAACACGACACCCATGACCACCACGACCCCGCTCTTCCCCGGCTTCACGCCGTACCGCGTGCCCACGCCCGATGGCCAACACATCCACGCGCTGGTGGGTGGCACGGGCCCGGCCCTGCTGCTGCTGCACGGCCACCCGCAGACCTCGGCCATCTGGCACAAGGTGGCGCCCTCGCTGGCGCAGCACTTCACGCTGGTGCTGGCGGACCTGCGGGGCTATGGCGATTCGGCCAAGCCCGCCGGTGACGCGGAGCATGCCCTGTACAGCAAGCGCACCATGGCCGCCGACATGCTGGCCGTGATGCAGCACCTGGGTCACCTGCGCTTCACCGTGCTGGCCCATGACCGGGGCGCCCGCGTGGCGCACCGCCTGGCGGCCGACCACCCGGCGGCCGTGCAGCGCATGGTGCTGCTGGACATCGCGCCCACGCTGGCCATGTACGAGCAGACCAGCAATGCCTTTGCCCGCGCCTACTGGCACTGGTTCTTCCTGATCCAGCCCGCGCCGCTGCCCGAGCGCCTGATCGAGGCCGACCCCGCCGCCTATGTGCGCGACGTGATGGGCCGGCGCAGTGCGGGCCTGGCCCCGTTCGACCCGCGGGCCCTGGCCGAGTATGTGCGCTGCCTGGCCTTGCCCGGCACGGCCCACGGCATCTGCGAGGACTACCGCGCCGCCGCCGGCATCGACCTGGTGCACGACCGCGCCGACCGCGACGCGGGCCGCCAACTGGCCATGCCGCTCCTGGCCCTGTGGGGCGAGCAGGGCGTGGTGCACCAGTGCTTCAAGCCCCTGGCCGAGTGGCAGCGCGTGGCCATCGACGTGCGCGGCCATGCGCTGTCCTGTGGCCACTACATCGCCGAGGAGGCGCCCGATGCGCTGCTCGAAGCGGCGTTGCCCTTCCTGCTGGCCGGCCGTTAAACAGAACAACGACAACTCCCCCGATGACCATGACCACTCCCACGACGCTCTACCAGAAGCTGGTGGCATCGCATACCGTGGCCGTTCTGGACGAACAGAACGTGCTGCTGTTCTGCGACCTGCACCTGATGAACGAATACACCAGTCCCCAGGCCTTCGCCGGCCTGCACGAGGCCGGGCGCGGCGTGCCCGTGCCGGGGCAGAACGTGGCGGTGGTGAGCCACATCATCCCCACGCACCCGGTGCGCTGGCGCACCATCCAGGACCCGCCCTCGGCCCTGCAGGCCAGCAACCTCAAGGCCAACTGCGACCGCCACCACATCCCGCTGTTCGACACCAACGACCCGCTGCAGGGCATCGAGCACGTGATCGCGCCCGAGCACGGCATGGTGCGCCCGGGCATGGTCATCATCTGCGGCGACAGCCACACCACCACCTACGGGGCGCTGGGCGCGCTGGGCTTCGGCATCGGCACCTCCGAGGTGGAGCATGTGCTGGCCACCCAGACCCTGGTCTACCGCCTGGCCAAAGACATGCGCATCCGTGTGGACGGCACCTTGCCCGCCGGCACCACGGCCAAGGACCTGATCCTGCTGGTCATCAGCCGCATCGGCGCCCAGGGCGCGCGCGGCTATGTGGTGGAGTTCTGTGGCAGCGCCATCGAAGCCCTGTCGGTGGAGGCGCGCTTCACCCTGTGCAACATGGCGGTGGAGGCGGGCGCCCGCGGCGCGCTGATCGCACCCGATGCCACCGCCATCGCCTACGTGCTGGACAAGGCGCCCGATATCACCGGCGAGGTGCGCTCGCAGGCCCTGGCCCACTGGGCCACGCTGCACAGCGATGCGGGCGTCACGTTCGATGTAGAGCATGTGTTCGACGCCAGCGAGGTCGCGCCTTTCGTCACCTGGGGCACCAGCCCCGACCAGGCCATGGCCGTCAACGCCACCGTGCCCCGGCCCGAAGACATCGCCGATGCCGTGCAGCGCAGCAGCGCCGAGCAGGCCTTGCGCTACACCGCGCTGGCGGCAGGGCAGCCGCTGGCAGGTGTGCCCGTGCAGCATGTGTTCATCGGCTCGTGCACCAATGCACGCATCGAAGACCTACGCGAGGTGGACCGCATCGTCGGCAGCCGCCACGTGGCCAGCGGCGTGCGGGCCATGGTCGTGCCCGGCTCCGGCGCGGTGAAGGCCCAGGCCGAGGCCGAAGGCATTGCCGCGCGCTTGGTGGCTGCGGGCTTTGAGTGGCGCCAGCCCGGCTGCTCCATGTGCCTGGCCATGAACGACGACGTGCTGGCCCCCGGCCAGCGCTGCGCCTCCACCACCAACCGCAATTTCGAAGGCCGCCAGGGCAGGGGCGCCATCACCCACCTGATGAGCCCGGCCATGGCCGCCGCCGCCGCCATTACCGGCTGCATCACGGACGTAAGAACTCTGGAGGTGACTGCATGAGTGCCAACCACAACGCCGTCGTGCGCGGCCAGGCCGCCTTGCTCGACATCGCCAACCTCGACACCGACCAGATCATGCCCAAGCAGTTCCTGCGCGGCATCGACAAGTCGGGCCTGGCACCGGGCCTGCTGTACGACCTGCGCTTTGACGGCACGGGCCAGCCGCGGTCGGATTTCATGCTCAACCAGCCGGCCTTTGCCGGCACCGATGTGCTGCTGGCTGCCAGCAACTACGGCTGCGGCTCCAGCCGCGAGCATGCCGTGTGGGGCATGCAACAGTATGGCTTCAAGGCCGTGGTGGCATCGAGCTTTGGCGAGATCTTCTACTCCAACGCCATGAACAACCGCCTGCTGCTGGCCATGGTGAGCGAGGCCGACGCCCAGGCCTTCATGCACGAGGCGCGTGCCAGCAGCGGCCCGCTGGCGATGGAGATCGACGTGGAGCAGCGCCAGGTGCGCACGGCGGGGCACAGCGCGCCGTTCACCATCTCCGAGCGCCACCGGCGCATGTTCCTCGACGGGCTGGACGTGATCGGCGCCTCGCTGACCTACCAGGACCAGATAAAAGCCTTCGCTGAGCGGCACTGGGCGGCCCAGCCCTGGGTCAAGGACGTGGCACGGCACACACGCGAGCGGCTCTCAGCGCAGCAAGCGTGACATTGTGCGCACCCGCGTGCCAGGGCATGGCGGGCCGGGGTGGTGGCTCTCCTATAGTGGTGGGGCCTTATAGCCACCCACGCCCATGCAGACCTTCACCCTGACCCGCAGCGACCATCTCCAGGCCTACCGGCGCGTCAGCGCCAACCTGCGGGCCATTGCCCGGCGCAGGAAGGAGGCTGCCGCGGCCGCGCAGGGCACGGTGCGCCGGGTCGTGGAGGGGCTGGCAAGGCTGTCCGTCTGGCCCCTGCTCCTGGCGCTCACCCTGGGCTTCCTGCAGACCAGGGCCCTCAGCCCGCAGACCAAGGGCTATGTGCTGTGCGCCGCCGCCACGGCGGTGGTGACCCTGGTGTTGGCCTACCTGGGTGCCGCGGCCATGACCCGGCGGCAGCTGCATGAGCAACTGGCGGACGACGGCAGCACCCTGTCCCCGCAATCGGTCGTGGTCACGGAGGCGGGCATCGAGCAGCATGCCAAGGGCGCCTTCTCGCGCCTGGACTGGGCGTTCTTCATCGCACGGCAGGAAGACGAGGCCATGTTCTACCTGTTTGTCGAGCCCGGCCTGTGCATGATGGTTCCCAAGGCCGTGCTGCCGCCCGAGGCGCAGGCACTCATCGCGCAGCACCTGCCCCTGGCGCCTGCCTGATGGCGCTGGCGCCGGGGCGGACGGTCCTCAGGGCTTGGCTGCCTTGGCCGCAGCCTGCGCCTTCTGGGTCTTGTTGTAGACCTCCATCACGGTGGCGAAGTCGCGCTCGAAGTTGATGGCCAGGAAGCTGTCGTTGCCAGGCAGCAGCTGGCGCAGCTTGGGCGAGAAGCTATAGCTGTACGAGCACTTGGTCACGCGCGTCTGCACCTCGGGCGAGACCTCCTTGCCCAGGGTCCAGGTTTCGGTCATGAAGGGCGGGCTCTCCCACAGCGTGCGAATGCTCGACCCCTTCACATCGCCCTTGACCACCATGCGCTGGTACAGGTCGCTGGCCACGGCGGCGGCCGGGTAGAAGCCGTGCATCACCCCGGTCACGGAGCGCTCGTGGCCGTTGGAGAACACCACCTCGTAGTTCTGGTCGGGCACCAGGCCCAGTGCGGGGAACAGCGCGCGCGGCGCCAGGTTGCCGGAGTTGGACGTGGGCGTGGTGTGCGCGATCTTCTTGCCCACCAGGTCCTGCGGCTTGGTGAAGGGGCTGTCCACGCGCGAGATCAGGATCAGCTTGTACGAGTTGCGCTGCCCGCTGGCCTTGTTGCCCGGCACCCCAAAGGGGGCCGGCTGGCCGGCGGCCACCAGCTGCGGCACCAGGCCTGGGTTGACCTGGGCGAGCTGCACCTTGCCGGCGATGATGCCGTCGATCAGCTCCTTCTCGCCCAGCGTGTCGATGTTCACGCTGCGCTCCAGCGACTCGCCCTGCAGGTTCTGCAGGTCCAGGTTGCCGCAGCGTGCCAGGTGGTTGAAGTAGTCGCCCCAGATGAGCATGGTCTCGCTCTTGGCGTAGGTCTTGGGCATGGCCACGACCAGCTTCTCGCGTGTGCCGCCGAACAGCGGGGCGGCCAGTGCTGCGGCCTGCCGCGCGGTGGGGGCCTTGGCCGGAGGGGTGGCTGCGGTCTGTGCGGCCACGGGGCCCAGCAGCAAGGTGGCACCTGACAGCAGCAGGCACAGGCGCGCATCCAGTGGTTTGGCAAACATGGTGTTCTCTCTCCCTCGGTTCGTTCTGGTAGGCGGCAACGCACAGCCGATCGGCAGCGCAGGCCGGCCGGGATGGACGGGCGCTGGACGGAATGTGCGTTGGGAATGGATGCCCTGCGGGTGCACGGCAGTGCGGCGCAGGCCCTGAAAAGGCTGGCCAGTATGCATGAGGCGACCGGGGCGTTTGTAACCTTGGCGACCGGGCGGCCGAAGGTGTGGCGTGCATGCCCAAACAATGCGCCTGCCGCGGCGCGGTTGACGCCCTGTCAAGCGCCGGCGCAGCGGCCATGGACAAGGTGGAGAGGGCGCTGCACGCGCACCCCGGCAACAATCCAACCACTCGCAGCCAACCCGGTCGCATTCCGAATCCACCATGTCCCAAAACGCCCACACCCTGCACCTGTTCTTCGAAGACCCGATCCGGCTCAAGTACGCCCAGTTGGTGTACCAATACATTGCCGAGGGCAATACCGCAGAAGCCACGCGCTGGGCCGCCAAGCTGGGCGTGGACCTGGCGGACCTGTGGGATGACGAGTGGTTCAACCAGCAGGTCACGGCTGCGCCGAGCTACCTGCAGCTCAACTTCGACACGGGCACCAGCGACCCGCTGCCCCTGTCGCCCCTGGCAGCGCTGTTCGGCCACGGCCTGCAGGCCGCGGTGCTCGATGTGTTCTACGACCAGGTGGGCGAGACCCAGCGCATGTACTTCGACAAGGGCCTGTGGGTGCCGCGCCAGTATTTCCTGGCGCTGTACCCGCAGCTGCAGTCCATCGTCGAGCCGGCCCACGACCCCGACGACGGCGACGAGCCCGGCGAACGCGCGGCGGCCGATGCGCACGACCCGGCCAAGCCCATGTCGGTGGACCGCCTGCTCAAGGAGGAGGCCAAGAAGCGCAAGGAGGCGCAGGAAGCCGCCGAAGCCTTTGTCGAAATCGCCAAGAGCATGGGCAAGAACGGGGTCAAGAACACCGTGGATGGCGTCATCGGCGTGCTGGTGCTGGGCTCGGCCCTCAAGGGCCTGCTGCATGCAGCGGTCTTCACGGTGGTCACGGTGCTGCTGTTCAAGGGCCTGTGGCTATGGCTGGGCCTGGGTCTGGTGCTGGCCGTGGCGCTGCCGCTGTTCTACGCAGCACGCACCTACCGGGAGATCAAGGGCGATGACGACGACGATGGCGATGAAGCCGACCCATCCGGGGCCGCCGCCGCGTAAGAGCAGCCAGGGCAAGCAAGGAAATCACGACATGCTGACACAGATCGAATGGTGGGGTGGGGTCATCTTCGTGCTGGGCGCGCTGACCTGGCGCCTGGTGATGGGCGCACTGGAGAAGAAGGAGGAGGGCATCGACTGGTACCGCTGGTTCATGCGCCTGTTCTTCCTGCTGCCCGGGGCGGTGCTGGCGGGCTACTTCTACCCCCTGGAGCGCCGTGAGCTGCAGTACGGCTACCTGGTGCTGCTGGGCATGGCGCTGGCTGTGGTGCTGGCCATGCTGTTCCAGGAGATCACCGGCGACGCGCCTGAGGACGAAGCCGACAAGCAAGGAACTCACAAGGCCGCAAAGGCCGGGAGGGAGGGAGAAGAAGAAAAAGAAGAGCAGCAGCAGACCGAAGACGAGGAGTCTGGCTGGCTGATCACCGTGTTGGGGGCTCTGGTGCTGTACAGCCCCGTGCTCGTGGCATGTGGACTGGGCTGCCACAAGGCCTGGCCCCTGGTGCAAAAGCTGGGATGAAGCACCCCCTGAGTCGCTTCGCGCCTTCACCCCTCTCTCGACTCGCTGCGCGAGTCGGGAGGGGGACGCTCCCAGCGCGGCGGGGCGGCCCTTGCGCGGGAGCACTGGCTTGGGGCGCGCCAGTTTCAGAGACTGGGAGGGATAAACGGTGCGAAGTGCCAGGAATGGCTGGCACGCACCAGCTTTTTGGCGGCCGGCAGCCCTGGCGCAGGAGACAATCCGTGCCAGAGGCTCCGGCCTCTTTTTGTTGCCACCCCATTTCCCACCCGGCTTGCCGCCCCGCACCATCCATGGCCCACGATTCGTTCCCGGAGCTTCTGTCCCTCTACATGCGCCGCATCCGCGCCAGCGCCTCGGGGGTGGCCACCGAGATCGGCCTGAGCCGCGAGGCCGTGAACAACTGGCGCAACGGCATGTCGGCACCCAACGCCCGCTCGCGCGAGAAGCTGGTGGCCTGTACCCGCTACCTGCGCCTGACCGAGGCCGAGACCAACCGCCTGCTCAGTGCCGCCGGTTTCGCCCCTGAGTTTCCGCTGCAGGCCGAGGTGGAGCTGCCGGCGGCAGCGCCGGGCATGCCCGCCCCCGCTGCGGTAGATGCCGAGCAGCCCTTTGCCGCCTTCCAGGCCCGGCTGTTCGCCCAACTGGCCCAGGCCATGCCATACCCTATCTCCATGCTGCTGTCGCCTGCGCACTGGGGGCAGCCGCCATTCCGGCTCGAGCTGCTGCAGCGCGCGCGCCAGCAGTACGGCGCGGCGTCGGTGCTGCACATCCAGCCGCCCTACAGCGTGAGCACGGCGCCCACCGAATACTTTGCCGCCATCGGCCGCCAGTGCGGGCTGGGCGAGGTGCAGTCCGACTACGAGTTCGAATCTGCGCTGGAGCGGCGCCTGCTGGCCGGCGAGCGCCTGTTCTGCCTGGTCAGCCGCTTCGAGCAAGGCACGCCCGCGCTGCGCGAAACCCTGGCCGGCATCCTGCGCAGCCTGAGCGAGATGCACAGCGGCCGCCTGCACCTGCTGCTGTGCGGCGGCGAGGCGCTGGCCGACCTCAAGTACCGCAGCGGCGACATGTCGCTGCTCAACATCGCCCAGGTCAATCACTGGCCCGAGCCCACGCTGGCCGACCTCACCCTCCTGGCGCGCCAGCGCTGGCCCGGCCAGGACTGGCCCCAGCCGGTGCTCGCCCACCTGCTGGACGCCAGTGGCGGCCACCCCGCGCTGTTCGAGGAAGGGCTGCAGTGGCTGGTGGAGCAGGGCGTGAACGAGACGCAGGCCAGCTCTGCCGCGCTGCGCACCCACCTCGCTGCCAGCCCACGCCTGTGGCAGACCTTTCTGCCGCTGGCGCAGGAGGGCGCTTCGCGCGAGCGCCTGCGCAGCCTGCTGCAAGCCGACGACCTGGGCCGCGCGCGCCCCTACCTGCAGGACGATGACCTGCGCCGCCTTTTTTGGGGCAACCTCATCCACGTGCGCGGCACGGGCGATGCGGCGCGCCTGCACTGGCGCTGCGCCACCGTGCGCCATGCCGGCCTGATGGTGCTGGACGCGCCCACCCCATGATCATCGAGCAGCTCAAATCCTGGATGACCTGGCCAGTAGCGCGCGCGCTGCTGATCGCCACGGTCACGCTGTTCATCGGCAGCGCACTGCTCACGCCGCACCTGAACCCTGCCACCCGCGGATCGGTGCGCACCTACGAGAGCATCGGCCCCGTGTGGGGCGAACTGGTGCAGTGGCGCGTGGCCATGGTGCAGGCCAGCCAGGAGCTGGGCCACTGGCCGCCGGACATCCAGAAATACGCGCCCCAGGTGCCATTCCCCAAGTTGCGCGTGACCTCGCCGGGGCCGCTGCGCCTGCAGGCCGATGTGATCAACGACCCGGCCCTGGGCCACCTGGCCGGCACCCAGGTGCTGCTGCACATGACGCCCGACATGTACCACTGGACCTGCCGGCCTGGCAAACCGCCCATGCCCGCCGGCGCGCTGCCCATCAGCTGCGCCGCCGGCCCGGAGAGCCAGGACGGCAAGGGCGACGACATGGACCCCGAGGCCGTGCGCCAGAGCCGCATCGCCGCGGCCGAGGCGGTCGACCCCTTTGGCTGGCTGCGCAGCCTCATCAAGTGGTGTGTGCTGATCTTCATCGTGGGCGCCGTGGTATGGGTGCTGCGCCATCCGCTGATCGGCCCGGCGCAATTGCGGCCCGAGAAGCTGTTGCGCACCCCGGTCTCGCGCCTGCCGCGCATCGACCAGTTGCTGCGCACCGTGGGCCGGCTGCGCGCCACGCTCGAAGCCGCCGAAGTGCGCACCAAGGACTGGCAGAGCGCCGTGCAGTTCGCGCACGACGATGCGGCCGACCAGTCCATGGTGCTGGCCGAGCGTGTGTCCGCCAGCAGCCAGCCGAGCCGCGATTGGGTGCTTCCCGGCGCGGTGTTCGAGTGGAAATTTCCGCCCGACCTGCCGGTTTCGCTCGACCGCTGCCTGCTCTATGTGCCGCAGCCCGGGCTCGACGAAGCCACCGTGCTGCGCCAGCTGCGCGCCGCGCAGACCGGCACCGACGTGCTGCTCATTCTGTGCGACCACGGCACCGAGAACCCCTGGCCGCTGCTGCGCGCCCACACCGACGACGGCGCCAACCTGCATGTGATGGTGGACAGTGCCAGCCAGACCGAATGGCTGCTCGCGCGCGAGCCGCTACAGGTGCTGCTGCGCCTCTTGGCCGCGCAACTGCGCGTGACGCGCATCTCGCCCTACCAAACCCGCGGCGGCGTGACGCGCGAGGGCTCCTTCTTCGGCCGCGAGCAGCTGCTGGCCCGCGTGGTCAACCGCGAGCCGGCCAACTACCTGGTGGTGGGCGGGCGCCAACTGGGCAAGAGCAGCCTGCTCAAGGCCGTGCAGCGCCGCCTGCAGGGCCACCCGCAGATCGTCTGCCACTACGTCTCGCTGCGCGACCACCGGCTGTCGCCGCGCATGGCGCTGCAGTTTGGCCTGCCGGCCGACACCCCGCTCGAAGCCATCGTGGACCACCTGCAGGCCCAGTACACCGGCAAGCGCCTGTACCTGCTGATCGACGAGGCCGACCTGTTCTTCCGCGACGAGTCGAACAACGGCTACCACCAGCTGTCCACCCTGCGCTCGCTCAGCGAAGAAGGGCGCTGCTGGTTCATGCTGGCCGGCTTCTGGGACCTGTATGCCACGGCCGTGCTCGACTACCAGAGCCCACTGCGCAATTTTGGCGAGGTGCTGGCCATCGGCGGGCTGGAGCGCCCGGCCTGCAAGGCCCTGGCCACCGAACCGCTGCGCCGCCTGCGCCTGGGCTTTGGCGGCGACGCCCTGGTGGAGCGCCTGGTGGACGCCAGTGGCCAGCGCGCCAACCTCGTCGCTATCCTCTGCCAGGAATGCCTGGAGGCTCTGAAGCCCGGCGAGCGCGTGATCGAAAAGCGCCACCTCGACCAGGCCCTGGCCTCCCAGCCCGTGCAGGACGCCCTGGCCGGCTGGGGCCGCCTCTCGCCCGACGACGCGGCCTGCCGGCTCGACCGCGTGGTGGTCTACCACGTGGCCCAGCAGGGGCAGACCAGCCTGGTGGCCCTGGCCGGCCTGCTGCAAGGCCATAGCGTGCAGGCCGACGCCCAGGCCCTGCGCCAGTCGCTCGCGCGCCTGCAACTGGCCTGGGTGCTGCGGCGTGAAGAGGCCATCTACAGCTTTGCGATACCGCTCATGACGGCGCAGTTCGAGCCCAGCGAGGTGGAATTGCTGCTGCACCAGGAGCTGGCGGTGATGGCCAAGGCCTGACTTGTATTGAATCCGTTTTTCTGAACTTCCTCCTTCATGGCCACCTCTTCTTCCTCCGTCACCCTGGAACGCGACATCGGGTTCGACAGCCTCATCGCCGAGATAGAACGCCTTGTCCGCGCCGGTCTGCACCCGGACCGCATCAGCGTGTCCCAATACCCCGCGTCGCAGTGGGTCTGCAGCAGCCACTGGGCGTACTCGGACAGTAACGACGATGCATCTGTAGCTCGTCGGGTGGATGCGCAGGTGGCGCTGCTGCGCCTGCTGTTGGAGCACGGCGCCGATCCCAACAAGCGCAAGAACCGCAATTCCACGCCACTGGCCGTGTGCTGTGGGCAGTTGTCCTCCTATGCCGGAGAGCATGATCGTGCGCTGGAGAAGCTGGGCCTGGTGCTGGCGGCAGGGGGCGATCCGAAGCAGACCAAGGAGCCCGCCATCTGCATCGCGCTCGGGCTGCGCGACATGCGGGGTGAGATCTCCGACATACCGTTCCGCGCCGATGCCGATGAAGGCCACGCCGACATGGTCCTGCAGGCCATCGACATGCTGCTCAAGGCCGGTGCCGACATCGAAGCCCTGGACCAGCGCGAGATGTACACACCGGTGCTCATGGCGGCTTACCTGGGCAGCTTGCCGCTGCTGCGGATGCTCAAGGAGCGTGGCGCCAACGTGCAGGCCACCAACCCGGGCGGATCCAATGCCCTGATGTTCGTCGCTGGCGACGTGGAGGGCCTGGCGGGCAGCCGCGCCGGCATCTCGGCCACCTGGCACCGCTTTGGCGACCCCGTGGCCACCACGCGCCAGTTGCTCGACTGGGGCCTGGACCCCGCCGCCGCCAACGCCCGCGGGCGTGCCCCGCTGCGCCTGGCCGTGAACGCCGGCAACCTGGATGTGGCGGCCGTGCTGGCCGAGGCACTGGCAGCGCAGGGCAAGCTGGGGGCTGCCGACGTGCGCCTCTTCAAAGGTACCGAATACGAGGCCCGCGTGGCCGCCCTCACCACCAGCGTGCAACCCAAAAAGCCGGCCAAGCCCAAGGCGCCCGAAGGCGAGGCACAGCGCGCCTCGTGGGCACGGGCCCCCGGCCTCATCGACGGCCCCACCGACTGGGATCTCCGCCAGTACCCGCAGTGGCTGCGCGATTGCCTCAAGGACGTGATCGCGCACCTGGCCTCGGGTGCCGACCCGCGCGTGCCGCCCGATGTGCTGTACCTGGAATACGACGAGCACTTTCGCAGCCTGCGGCTGTCCCGCACCAAGTCCTACCTCAGCCGCAGCGGCGCGGTGGAAATGGAGGCCCGCGTGTTCGACTGGGCGAACATGCGCATCCGCTTCTCGCAGGTGGAGGGCGACGACTGGGTGCACCGCGAGGACATCGAACTGCCCATGGTGCCCCCGGGCACGCCGCCCAGCACCGAAGCGCTGTGCGACGCCATCGGCCAGTTGTGCGCCAAGTACCTCCAGACCGTGGGGTGATGCTGCCCGCCCATGGCGGTGCCCGAACCCTTTACCATGCCATCCGTTTGCACACACAAGAGTTGGTTCTGAAAAGGGGAGGAAAACGCTCATGCCATTGCCTTGGTCAACCACCATCGCCACCCTGGGCCTCGCCGCTGCGCTGGCCGCCTGCTCACCCGCCGCACCCACCGAGTGGCGCGGCATTCCCGTGGTGAAAGACAAGCTCGTGAAGGTGGAAGCCACGACCAACGACCACGGCCTGTATGTGGAATACAGCGGCGTCTCACGCGCTGAGATGCTGCAGCGGGTGGCCACGTCCATGGCCAGTGCCGGCTACGCCAAGGTGGGCGAAGCCTTCGAGGGCAATGTGCATGGCTACGTCAAGGGGGCAGAGCGACTGGCCGTGAAGGTGGACCAGTTTGGCGACCAGGTCTTTCTGGCCGTCTTCGACGCCCAGGGCAAAGAGCCGCTGGTGCATGGCGTGGTGTTCGGCCAGTACCAACTGGGTGAAAAGAAGACGGGGCAGGAGGCCAAGGACCAATTGCTCAAGGACCTTGCCAAGTGAGCCCAGGAAACCAATTCACCATGCGCATCCAACTCGAATCCCCGCGCCAGCCCGATGTGGTGCAGCTCATCGACGACCTCGACGCCTTCCAGAAACCGCTGTACCCGCCCGAGAGCCACCATGGCATCGACCTGAACGCGCTCTCGCAGCCCAATGTGCTGTTCGCCGTGGCGCGCAATGCGGACGGCGTGGCCCTGGGCTGCGGCGCAATGGTGCTGGGCGCCGATTTCAGCGAGGTCAAGCGCATGTACGTGCGCCCCGAGGCGCGCGGCCAGGGCCTGGCGCGGGCCCTGCTGGCCTTTGTCGAAGCCGAGGCCATCGCCCGCGGCTGCACCCGCTTCGCTCTGGAGACCGGCCCCTTGCAGCCCGAGGCGCTGGCCTTGTATGCCCGCATGGGGTACGAGGAGTGCGGGCCATTTGGCGACTACGCGCCCGATGTGCACAGCGTGTTCATGCGCAAGGACGTGCAGGTGGCTGCGTGACCTTGTCGGCGGCCGGCACCACCGTGCGTCGGCTCACAGCTGACGATGCCGAGGCCTTCAGCGCGCTGCGCCGCCAGGTGGCGGCCGACAACCCCGTGCCCCTGGGCCTGGGCCTGCAGGAAGAACTGGCCCGGCCGCTGCAAGGTTTTCGCGACCAGTTGGGTGCGCCATCGAATGCGGTGTTCGGCGCCCTCGTTGATGGCGAGCTGGCCGCTACCGCCGCGGTCACGCCCAGCGGGCCGTTCTCGTCGTCACGCCACAAGTTCATCCTGTGGGGCACTTTCGTGGCGCCCACGTACCGCCGCCAGGGCCTGGGCCGCATGGTAGTGGAGCGCGCCGTGGCGCATGCACGTGAGGCCGGCGCGCGCCGCCTGCACCTCACCATGTACCTGCCCAACCCGGCCGCCCGCGCTTTGTACGAATCCCTGGGCTTTGTGGCCTGGGGCACCGAGCCGGAGGCCGTGTGCATCGATGGCGTCTACCACGATGGCTTGCAGATGGGGAGGCTGGTGGATGGCGAACGCTAAGCGCCTGTTCGGTGCCAACGGCTTTCGGCATGCCTGTGGTGCCTGAGTTCCAGGGGAGCGTGACTGACAACGCGGCTTTGTGGCTGCTGTTTGCGTTTCATGTCTTGTGTGTGTGCAGTCCTTTGCTCTTTTCCTTGCGAACAGCTTGGCGGCAGCGCGGTCATATGCGATGGACAATACTTTTTGTCGCTGCAGTCACACTCCTGGGCTACTCCACTTGGGTCTTGATGGTCCAAGCAGTCGGTATCGCGTACCAACACCTCGATTACTCTTTGCTGCCAGTGTGGAAGGAGGCTTTGGGAAGCGAATTCTTTTGGTTTTTGGCGCCTCTGGACTTTGTCGTCGCCCGGTGGTGGGTTGTGTGGCCCATTGGCATTCTTCTCTGTGCGTGGTGTGTTGACCTTTGCGTCGCGAGGTACTGGAGCCGCTTTGTCGATGCAGGATGCAAGGCGATCAGCAAAGCCCGGTAAGTCATCCATGTTCTGGAGGATGCTTGGTGCAAAATGATTTCATGCAATCGGCATGGCCGTCCCCGAGGCACACCTTCTTCTGGCGCCGCCTCTACAGCCCTGGCAGCGATGTCTGCCGCGTCTACCCGCGTGCCGACGGCGGCTGGGACTTGCGCGGCATGGCGGTGTTCCATGACGAAGGGCTGGCCTGCGACCTGGGCTATGCGGTCACGGTCGATGCGCGTTGGGTGACTCAGGCGGCGCAGGTGCTGGGCCACTGCGGTGATCGCTTGGTGGACCTGCATTTCCATCCGGGCCCCGATGGGCAGTGGCGGGTGGGGCAGGGCAGTGAGCCCGATGCGGACACCGGTGTTTCAGCGCACGCATGTCCCGACATCGACCTCAATTTCAGCCCCGCCACCAACATGATCGCCATCCGCCGCATGGCGCTGCAGGTGGGGCAACAGGCCCAGGCTCCGGCGGCCTGGCTGTCGTTCCCCGACCTGACACTCAAGGAACTCCCGCAGATTTACCGGCGGCTGGATGCCATGCGCTACCAGTACGACGCGCCTACGGTTGGCTACAGCGGCGTGCTCGAAGTGTGTGAGAACGGCGCGGTGGTGGACTACCCGGAGCTGTTCGCAAGGGTCGCTTCCTGAAGCCTTGCTGCAGATCCTGGGGCCGCGTGGCGAGCGATGCCTAGTGTTCTGTCCCGTAAATAGATGCCAAAAATAAAACCGATGGATTTCGCGCCAAGGCAAGGCGCAAACCGCAGCGATAGCCGTAGCTATCGCGAGGATTTGCAACGCGGCACTGGCGTGAAAGACGCGGTTTTATTGGCATTTATTTGCGGGGCAGGACACTAACCCAAGGTCGCACTTGCGCCCATGAGCAGCACGATGCCCGTCCGTGCAATGACATACACGGCGCCCCCTACGCCCGTGATGAACACCGTGCCCAAAGCCTCGCCCAGGTCCTGGGTTCGGTCGGTGCCACTTCGTTCAATGCGCTTGCGCGCAGGTGGTAGAAGGCAAAGCACAGGCGCATAGCAGGCCAATGCGAGCGCGGCGGCGGGCACCAGCCCGATCACCATCGGAAGAAACAGCAGAATGGCCGGGCCCAGCGGGAAAAGATAGACGAGCGGAATCCAGGCGGTGGGTGCGCCGAACTCCCGCAAAAGCGCTGTGTTCCTTCGCAGGAATCGGGTGGACCGCAGGGCGGCAAGGGTCATGTAGGCAAGTGCCAGGATCTCAAGCATTGCTGGCAGATGCCTTTTCTGGAGGGACCGTTGGTCGATTGGGTGACTGATGGATGCGCATGGCGCTGACTGAATGTGAATGCGGGGCAGGGGGCGAAGCCGTCGCCCCGGTGCAATGACCGCGATGGCGGAATATAGCCTTGGTGTCCCGGTGCGTTGGGCCAACAGGCACGGGCAGACGCCATTTCGTGCGGTAGCTGGTTCCCCCGCTCTGAGCCTCTGCGGGTACCCAGGCGCAACCGCCCGCTGTGTGGGCACTGCAACGAAGCGACGAAACCCGCTTTGCCTGTCACGCCGTTGACGCATTCGCCCCCCAAGCTCCCGTGCTTTCTCCCTCCATCATCCCCGCAGAAAGACACACGACATGGGCTTCGCTCGCACCTTTTTCGCCACCACCGCCTGGCGCCGCATGGGCACTGCTTTTGCCCTGGCAGCACTGACCGCAGCCACCCTGGCCGCCTGCGGCGGCGGTGGTGACGACAACAATGGCGAAACCCGTGTCGCATCCCTCAAGCTCATCGGCACCGCATCCCTGCCCACCGGCACGATGTTCGAGGGCGTGGAGTTCGGCGGCATCTCGGGTCTGGACCGTGCCACCGACGGCAGCTACTGGGCCATCTCGGACGACCGGGGCGGCGAGCGCGGCACGCCACGCTTTTACAACCTGAGCATCGACTACGAGGCCACGGGCCCCGTGACGGTCAAGGTCAACCGCCAGACCTACATGCAGCGCGAAGACGGCAGCAACTTCCCCGCCAACGCCCGCACGGTGGACCCCGAGGCCATTCGCCTCGCACCCAATGGCAACCTGTACTGGTCGTCCGAAGGCAACTGGGGAACCACGGCTGCGACCCTGTTCCAGCCCTTTGTGCGCGAGATGACCACCGCCGGCAAGTTCGTGCGCGAGTTCAAGATGCCCGCGATCTACAACTATGTGGACAACACCACCACCGGCGCGCGCAGCAACAAGCTCTTCGAGGCGCTGACCGTGGCGCCCGATGGCACGGTGTTCGTGGCCAACGAAGATGCGCTGATCCAGGACGGCCCGCTGACCACCGTGCAGGCCGGCAGCGTGGTGCGCGTGACCGCCATGGACCCCGCCACCGGCAACGCCAAGGCCCAGTACGCCTACCAGTTGCCCAAGATCCCGGTGGATGCACCGGCCGGTGCACCCTTCGGTCCGGACAACGGCCTGTCGGACATGCTGGCCATTGGCAACAAGAAATTCATCGCCATCGAGCGCGCCTTTGCCTCGGGCATCGGCAACACCATCCGCCTGGTGCTCACCGAAATCACCGACGCCACCACCAACGTGAGCAGCATGGCCAGCCTGGCAGGCGCTGCGGCGTACACGCCCATGACGCGCAAGCTGTTGCTCGAAATGCCCATCACCTACCAGGGCGTCAAGCTCGACAACATCGAGGCCATCACCTGGGGCAAGACCTTGCCCAACGGCCACCGCACCCTCGTGCTGGCGGCAGACAACAACTTCACGGCGGATACGCAGGCCAATCAGTTTTTGGTGTTTGAGGTGTTGCCGGAGTAAGGGTGGGTGGCGCGCGCCCGCAAGGCATCTGCGGGCGACCTACCGCTATTTTTTGGTGGGAGACTGCGCTGGAGCCGTTGAGGGGGCGGTTGGCGCAGGATGCGTAGCCGACCACCGTACGGTTGGGCTAAACCGGGACAGAGTCCAGAGGTCTTCAGGGCACGGCGACAACAACACCGTAGCCGTCAGTTGCGGAAGTATTAAAAATGGCAAGACCACTGCGAATCGAGTTCCCCGGTGCCATCTACCACGTGACCTCGCGGGGTGACCGGCGTGAGCCCATCGAGGTCCAGGCGCAAACTGTGTTTGGCTGATGCCGCCTTGGTGGCCCATACTGCCGTCGTGAGATTTCATCCGAGCGCTGAGCCCTTTTCTGACCAACGCCGATGCCGGTTCAACGGTGCCGGTCGGGCGTCTCCACGCCTCACTGCAAGACCAAGCCGCAGGCTACGCAGCTTCCAGTACGACAGCCAGGAACGCCTGGAAAAAGTCACCACCGGCACGGGCGTGGACGCCCCCAGCACCCAGTACGCCCACAACGCCCTGGGCCAGCGCGTGTTCAAGACCGAACCACTGTTCGCCAGCGGATCAGGATCAGGATCGACCACCAGCAGCAAGAACCTCAACAACCTGCTGGCCGACCCCGAAGACCAGGAAGAAGCGGAGAAGGAAAAAGACAAGGGCCTGATCCAGACCGCGTATGAATTCTTCACCCGCCTGTGGAGCCCCGGCAGCAGCGACGCGCAAAAGCTTGGCTTCGCGTATGTCTACGGTCAGGATGGCACCCTGCTGGGCGAATACGGCATGGGCGGCAGCGCCAGCACCGGCACCACCCAGTACATCTACCTGCCCACGGCCAACGGCCCCATGCCCATTGCCGCTATCGTCAATGGGGTCGCGTACGCCGTGCACAGCGACCACCTGAACACGCCCCGCAAGCTGACCCAGGCCGACGGCCAGGTGGCTTGGCAATGGGCATACAGCGCCTTTGGCGACGAACAGCCCACGCTGGGAGCCAAGCGCTTCACCGACGCAACCACCAACCCCACCACGGGCAGCACCAGCATCCCCGAGGTGACCTTCAACCTGCGCTACCCGGGGCAGTACTACGACAAAGAGAGCAACCTGCACTACAACTACTTCCGCAGCTACAGTGCGGAGCGGGGGCGGTATACGCAGGCCGATCCGATTGGGCTCGATGGTGGGTTTAATCGGTTTGGGTATGTGGGCGGGAATACGTTGAGCTTCATTGATCCTTACGGACTTTTGCTAATAAATCTGTTGCCGCCTGGCAGTAAGGAATGGAGGCAAGCGGGCAAAGTCCGTGACGATCCTAATAGCGTCACAGTAATCTCCCATAGTAACTACAACGGCAGCCTTGTGGGTCCTGATGGCAGAACGCTGATATCGCCGGCAGATTTGGCAAAAATCATCCGTGACAACAAGGAATGGAAAGATGGAATGCCCATTGAGGTGTGTGCATGTGCGGTCGCTTATGGTGATAATTCGTTCATCCAACGGCTTGCGCCACTCCTACCAGGAAGCAGCGTTACGGGACCGTATGGGGATGTGACGCCGCTGGGCATCACTCTATTGCCAAGCTATCCCAAAATGGGGGCCTGGCCTTCTGCTTCAAGCGATACGTGGAAGACGTACATGGAGCCAAGAAAATGAAGGCTTGGCTGATTTGTTGCGTCCTTGGTCTTGGATTTGCGTTTGCTGGAAAACTGATGCGTGTCACATTTTGTGCAGGCATGTGTGGCGAAACAATATGGTTTATTCCCGTGTGGGCACTTATTGCTGCCTTGATTTTTTATTCGATATATTGGACGATTTGTTTATTTATCAAAATTTTCAGCTGCTTGAAATTTTTAGGTGATCGAGGGTAGGTTCCGCATCTCGAGCGCTAATAAGGTAGCGGACTAGAATCGGGAGATTGGGGGGCGGTCTTGCCTTTTGCTAAAATCACGAAGCAATGGATTCAAACTGAAGTAAAACCCGCCCCACGCGTGCTTGCTTGTAGCTGTCAAGAAATCTTAAATTGATAGCATTCAAGACATACCTATCAGGCGGTGGGGCCCAATTTGGCTCAATGCCCAACACCCACCGCGCCAACGGCAAGAATCTGAACAACCTGCTGGCCGACGAGGAAGAGGACGACCCCGCCGCCAAGCCAGAGCCCCAAGGCGTCATTGAGCAGCTGATGAGCTTCTTCTCACGCCTGTGGAGCCCCGGCAGCAGCGACGTGCAAAGCTCGGCTTCGCGTATGTCTACGGCCAGGACGGAACCCTGCTGGGCGAATACGGCATGCAGGGATGAAGGGGTCAGGTCTTGTCTTTTGCGGTGGTGCAAGCGGGGCAAGGGGTTCAACTATGGGCCCAGGGCCTGCGCCAGCAGATGTACCTGGGCGATGATGACTTTGTACTGCGCATGCAGGCGCTTGCCAGCGACCGCACTGCCAGCTCCAAGGAGATTCCAAAAACACAGCGCGCCAGCCCCAAGAGCCTGCAAGACTGGCAGGCCTTGTGCCCCACACGCGACCAGGCTTTGGTGCAGGCGCACTATGCATCATCACAAATCAGCCTGTCGCAGATCGATCGCGCGCCAGTTGGGCTTGTCGGTCTCGCGTGTCAGCCGTATCGTGTCGGCGCAGCGGGCATTCATGTCGGGGGCCGCGAAGGAGCTGCGGTCGGAGTTGGAAAAGGCAAAAGGCAAGACCTGACCCGAACCAGCTTGCTTGAAGAGAACTATGGGAAAGGCGATCCAAGGGCCAACAAAAGAGGGCCAGGATCGGAATACAGCAAAATCAAGAAGAACTGCGAGTGAGGAGGATGATGGAATGAAAGGCTACCCCGTCGAATTTGTGTTTGATGGTCGTATTTCTCGTTTTGCGCTCTGGATCGAGGGGAGAGATGGCGATAAATTTGCCGCGCTGCTGGAATCTGAAAAGGTGGTGTCGGCAGATTCGCTTAGTGATATCTTGCTTTATTCGAAAATATTGAATCTTGACTCGCTGGCCCTCGTGACGCTCACGATTGATATTGATTCGATCATAAAATTAATCGAATCAATTATTCCTGAAGAAATTATTGATGAAACCCATTGCTCCACTCTGCTTAATTTTGTTGACACTCTTGATGATATGTTGAGAACATTCAATGAGGAAATGGTTGATGCAAAAAAATCAAACATCGACAAAATTGCAATTAAATTATTCCTGGGAAATAACTTGCCTTCTGCCGCTGTTGTCGCTCGTGAAGCAGCTTTGTCTAAAAATGAACTGGCAGATTTGAATAAATATATTAAAAAAGGTGTCGAATATATGCGACGTAAAGTTCTTTGTTGAACGCGATCAGGCTTTGGTGCAGGAACACTATGCATCACAAATCAGCCTGTCGCAGATCGCGCGCCAGTTGGGCTTGTCGGTTTCGCGTGTCAGCCGTATCGTGTCGGCGCAGCGGGCATTGATGCCGAGGGCCGCGAAGGAGCTGTGGTCGGGATTGGAAAAGGCAAAAGGCAAGACCTGACTCCAACCATGGCCACAGGGTCCTACCATAGTTTATGACCCCAAAGCAGCGAGAACGAGAGGTTTAAAATGAAGACCGTTGCATTGATTGTTTTTCTGTTTGCATCCCCTTCTTTTGCTGACATGAATCCACAGGCGTTGGAGGCTTATGATCTGAGCGAGCTCTATGTAAAATCCATTTATGAGAAAAATTCAGAAACTATTTTGATAATTATTGACCCCCACGGCTACAGTCATCGCGTGCGCAAGGGTGATGTGGTTGGAAAAAACAACGGGCTTGTAATTTTTCTAAAAAATAATACAATGATATTAAATGAGGTCGTAAAAAATAAAGACCTTGAATGGATGGAGGAGAGGCGAATTTTTAAGATCAATCCTGAGGAGGGTAATCTAGTAAAAATCAAGGACATGGAAATTAAGTAATTTTGATATATGGAGGAAATGCGCTTAATAATGAAGGGGTCAGCTCTCAAGCCAGCCATGAGCGGACAGCGCCAAGGCATGTTCCAATAGATTGCAGGCGGTCATGTTAAATGCCATGCCAGTGACGGTGCGGAAACGAGTAATGCCATCTAACCGAACAGTATTGAGGCCTGACCCCAATCATCGAACGAGGTCAACGCCTGGAGGATTAATCGTGACGGTTGGGATTGGTTTAGGTATGGTTGGAAAATCGATCAGCGATTACAGCGGCTGTGAATGTAATTGAAATGAGACGTCTAAAGTATCAAAGAGGGGTGAATGTATTTGAGTTGCTGCTCGTTTTGGCGGCTCTTGGGTCTGCAATTTATGTGGCCAAGCATATCGAAACAGACAGCCTAGTTATATTTGCGATAGCTGTTGCATCGAGCTTTCTGGTGTATTTCTTGCCTACCATTTTTTATTTCATTAAAGATCGACGTAAGAGACGCAAGGAAAAGCCAAAATCTATTGGTAAAAATAGCTTTCATGCCTACTTGTTTTTATCGTCATGTTTGCGGAGTGGAGGGATCAGGTTTTTTCTTTTGCCCTCACACCATCGAAATTCCCATCCATCATCAAACTGAGCCGTAAGTTTGCGGAGCTTCTGAAAATGGCGAGACCACTGTGAATCTAGTCTGCAGTGCAATCCGTCACATGACCTTGCAGTGTGGCCGGTGCGGGTGGGCTGCTTCGAGTGAGCCGCAGGTACTGGGTGATGGAGTGATCGGTCCATCGATGGTGGTCAGTCGCTCACCTCTCAATCATCTCCTGCACCTTGGCGGCAAGCGCCGCCACGTCGAAGGGCTTGGTGATCACCTCCATCCCAAACGCCAGCAACCCATTGCCCACGGCGGCGTTCTCCGCATACCCGGTGATGAACAACACCTTCAGGTCCGGCCGCGTCACGCGCCCCGCGTCGGCCACCTGGCGGCCGTTCAATCCGCCCGGCAGGCCCACGTCGGTCAGCAGCAGGTCGATGCGGCGGCCGGACTGCAGCACGTGCAGGCCGGCCGGGCCATCGCCCACCGAGATCACGTTGTAGCCCAGGTCTTCCAGCTCTTCGGCGATCAGGCCGCGGATGGTGGCCTCGTCTTCGATCAGCAGCACCACCTCGCCGTCGGCGCGGTGGTCAAAACTGGGCGGTGCGTCCTGGCCGGCCTGCTCGGCGTCGCCCACATAGCGCGGCAGGTACAGGCACATGGTGGTGCCCTGACCGGGTTCGGAATAGATGCGCACCTGCCCGCCCGACTGGCGCACAAAGCCATACACCATCGACAAACCCAGCCCCGTGCCCTGGCCCATGGGCTTGGTGGTGAAAAACGGGTCAAACGCGCGGGCGATCACCTCGGGCGCCATGCCCACGCCGGTGTCGGTCACGCACAGCGAGATGTACTGGCCTGGCGGCAGCTCGCGTTCGGCGGCGGCGCGGTCGTCCAGCCACTTGTTGGCGGTCTCGATGGTCAGGCGCCCGCCGTTGGGGGCCATGGCATCGCGCGCGTTGATGCACAGGTTGAGCACGGCGTTTTCGAGCTGCGAGGGGTCCACCTGCGTGAGCCACAGGCCGCCGGCGCCCACGACCTCCACCTCGACGGACGGGCCCACGGTGCGCCGCACCATCTCCTCGATGCCGCCCACCAGGCGGTTCACGTCGGTGGGGCGCGGGTCCAGCGTCTGGCGGCGTGAGAATGCGAGCAGGCGCTGCGTGAGCGAAGCCGCGCGCCGCACCGAGCTTTGCGCCATGCCGATGTAGCGCTCAGTGTTGTCGAAGTTCTTCGCGTTGAGGCGCTTTTCCAGCACCTGCAGGCTGGCGCTCATGCCCGCCAGCAGGTTGTTGAAGTCGTGCGCAATGCCGCCCGTGAGCTGGCCAATGGCCTCCATCTTCTGCGACTGGCGGAACTTGGCCTCCACCTCCATCAGCTCGTGGGTGCGCTCGCTCACCTTGCGCTCCAGCGATTCGTTCATCTCGCGCAGCGCAACCTCGTTCTCGCGCAGGGCCAGTTCGTTGCGCACGCGCTCGGTGGCGATGCGCGTGCGCCCGGCGATCTCGCGCATGAAGCCGATTTCCTCCTGCGTCCAGTGGCGCACCTCGTCGCTGGTCACAAAGAGCATGGCCACCAGGCGGCCTTGCTCGACCAGTGGGGTGTTCATGAAGGCACGTGCGTGCAGGGGCTCCAGCCGCGCGGCCTGGGCCAGCGTGCGCGGGTCGGCGCGCACGTCGTCGATGGCCACGAACTCGTCGCGCTTGTGGTCGTCGATGAAGTTGCCGAAGTCGCGCAGGTGCAGCAGGCCCTGCAGCGGGGCTACGCCGGGCTGGGTCCAGTCGCTTTCCACCGAGAAGGTTTCGGCGTCGTGGTCGATGGTGCCGTAGCCCGCGCGGCAGGCCTTGAGCGTTTCGCCCAGAATGCGCGCGGCCGCCAGGCTGATGGCGTCCACGCTGCCCAGCACGCGCAATTCGTTGGTAAAGCCGATCAGCGCGTCACGCTTGGTTTCGGCCAGCACGCGCTCGGTCACGTCCAGGCCTTCGACAAAAATGCCGGTCACGGTGCCGGCCGCGTCGCGGATGGGCTGGTACACAAAGTCCAGGTAGCGTTCGCTGATGGGCTCGCCCGCATGCTGGCGGATGTCGAAGCGCGCCCCATAGGCCGTGGCCGCCTTGCCGCTGGCGTACACGCCGTCGAGCATGGCCACATAGCCTTGCTCGGCCGCTTCGGGCAGGGCCTCGGCCACCGTGCGGCCCAGCACATTGCGCTCGCCCACCAGCGTCTGGTAGCCGGGGTTGGCCAGCTCGATGCGGTGCGTGGGCCCCTGCAGCAGCACCATGAAGCTGGGCGACTGCTCGAACAGCTGGGCAAAGCGCTCGCGCTCCATCAGCAGGCGGCGGTCGGCCAGCACCTTGTCGGTGGTCTCCACCACCAGGGCCATGGCGCCCACGGGGGTGCCGGCATCGTCCACCAGGGGCGAGTAGTTAAGGTCTACCCACAGCGGCTTGTGCACGCCGTCGCGGTTCAGGCTCAGCTCCTGGTCTTCGTAGTTCAGGGTGCCACCGGCCATGCAGACCTTGAGCACCCGGTCGTTGAGGTCGGCGGCCTCGGGCCAGGCCTCGCGGATCTCCATGCCCAAGAGGCCCGGGTGGCGCCCGCCCGCGAATTTGGCATACGGGTCGTTGTAGATCAGCACACCCACCTCGCCCCACAGCGTGGCAATCGGCATGGGGCAGCGCAGCATGTTGGCCAGGGCCAGCGTGAGGTGGGCGGGCCACTGGTCAAGCGGGCCCAGTTCGGTGCGCGACCAGTCGAAGCGGGCGATCAGCCCGGCCATTTCGCCGCCGGCCGATAGAAGGGATGCTTGGGTCGTGGGAAGGGCTGTGGACATGGGTGCCAGTGCGTCAGGGATTCGGCGGTGTGGCACCGCGTTTTCGCGCCATGATAAAGACACTTGTCCAAGGATTTTGTAGGTGCGTGCCTATGCCTCCACACCAAATCGGGCGGGTTTACCCCGAACCCGGCCGGTGTGCCATCACCAGCGCGTACAGCGCCTGCGCCGCCACTGACAGGCTGCGGTCGCGCCGGCGCACCAGGTAGATCTGGCGCAGCAGGCCGGGCAGGGCCAGCGGCCGGGTGACCAGCCCCGGCTGGTCGAAGTGGAACAGCGTGAGCGCCGGCACCACGCTGATGCCCAGGCCCGCGCGCACCATGCCCATCACGCTGGCCAGTTGCTCCAACTCCATCAGGGTGTGCATGCCCTGCGGGTGGAAGGCGGCCTCCAGGTACTGGCGCACGCTGCTGGTGCGCGCCAGGTGGATGAAGGGGTAGCCTGCGAGGTCGGCCGGGGTGATGGGCTTTTTGCGCCGGGCCAGCGGGTGTTCGGCCGGGCACACCAGGTGGAAGTCGTCGCTGCAAAAAGGCTCGGCCTGCAGCTCGGGCGTGTCGGCGCGGATGGCGGCCAGCGCGAAGTCGGCCTTGCCGCTGGCCACGCGCTCGATGCAGGGCTCCGACAGCACGTCGGCAATGTCGATCTCGATGCCCGGGTGGGCACTGCGGTAGGCCGCCAGCACCCCCGGCAGCCAGCCCGCGGCCAGCGAGGGCAGCAGCGCTACGGCCACGCGCCCGCGCTGCAGCGTGGCGGCGTCGCGCACGGCGGCCAGCGCGGCCGTGATCTCGCCGCGGATGCGCCGGGCCGACTCCAGGAAGTTCTGGCCCTCGCCCGTCAGGTCCACATGGCGCGTGCTGCGGTCGAACAGGCGCAGGCCCAGGTCGTCCTCCAGCGCGCGGATCAGGGCGCTGAACGCCGGCTGCGACAGATGGCACTGGGCGGCGGCACGCGTGAAGTTGCGCTGCTCGGCCAGGGCCAGAAAGGCGTCGAGCTGGCGGGTGGACAGGTGGTGCTGCGCGCTCATTAATTTGAAAAACGGATGGATTGATACCAACAATCTATTTCACAGAATAACACCGGGTGCCTACATTCGGCCCAGGAGACAAAGACACCTTATGGCGAACAACGCAACATTGCTGGTCGGCTGCGCCGCCGGCTTCTCGGGCGACCGCACGGACGCCGCCGCACCCGTGGTGCAGGCCCTGGTCGCCAGCGGCAAGCCCGCCGTGCTGATCTTCGAGACCCTGGCCGAGCGCACCCTGGCCCTGGCCCAACTGGCCCGCCGCACCGACCCTGATGCGGGTTACGAACCCCTGCTGGTGGACATGCTGCGCCCCGTGCTGGGCGACTGCCTGGCGCACTGCGTGCGCATCGTGAGCAACTTCGGCGCCGCCAACCCCGAGGGCGCGGCCCGGCGCATCGTGCAACTGGCGGCCGAACTGGGCCTGCGCCGCCCGCGCGTGGCCGTGGTGCAGGGCGACGACCTGAGCAGCCCCGCCCACCGCGCGCTGCTGCAGGGGGCCCTGGGCGATGCCATGCCCGTTGAGCCCATCGCCAGTGCCAACGCCTACATCGGCGCCCAGGCCATTGCCGGTGCGCTGCGCGAGGGCGCGGACGTGGTGGTCTGCGGCCGTGTGGCCGACCCCTCGCTGGTGCTGGGCCCGGCCCTGGCCCACTACGGCTGGGCGCACGACGACTGGGACCGCCTGGCCCGCGCCACCATGTGCGGCCACCTGCTCGAATGCGGCGCCCAGGTCACGGGCGGCTATTTCGCCGACCCCGGCTACAAGGACGTGCCCGGCATGGCCCGCCTGGGCTACCCCATCGCCGAGATCGACGCCGACGGCCACTGCACCATCACCAAGCCCCCGGGCACGGGCGGGCGCATCGACGAGCGCACGGTCAAGGAGCAGTTGCTGTACGAGCTGCACGACCCTGCCGCCTACCTGACACCCGACGTGGTGGCCGACATCACCGAGGCCCGCGTGACCGCCGTGGGGCCCGACGCCGTGCGCCTGGAGGGTGTGCGCGGTCATGCCCGGCCCGCCACGCTCAAGGTCAATGTGTGCTTCGAGTCGGGCTGGTTCGCCGAGGGCGAGATCTCGTATGCCGGCGCCCGCGCCGAGGCCCGCGCCCGCCTGGCGGGTGAGGTGCTGCGCGAGCGGCTGGCCGGCCTGGGCCCGCTGCGCATCGACCTGATCGGCGTGACCAGCGTGCTGGGCGACGATGCCGGCCGCTGGCTCGATGGAAGGGGCGGCGATGCCCGCGACGTGCGCCTGCGCGTGGCCCTGCAGCACCGCGACCACGCCAGCGCCCAGCGCCTGCTGCGCGAGGTGACGGCCCTGTACACCTGCGGCCCCGCCGGCGGCGGCGGTGTGCGCACGGCCATGCGGCCACGCCTGGGCACCGTCTCGTGCCTGGTGCCGCGCGAAGCCGTGCCCACGGGCTACCGCATGTTCGACGACGCCACAGGGCAGGGGAGGGCCGCAGCATGACCGACACCACCACCACCACCACCACCATCACCGTGCCCCTGTACCGCCTGGCGCACAGCCGCACGGGCGACAAGGGCAACCGCTCCAACATCAGCGTCATCGCCTGGCACCCCGCGCTGTGGGATGTGCTGCTGGCCGAGGTGACCGAAGCCGCCGTGGCCCGCCATTTTGCGCACCGCCAGCCGGGCCGGGTGGTGCGCTATGTGCTGCCGCAACTGCAGGCCATGAACTTCGTGCTCGACGACGTGCTCGACGGCGGCGTGAACGACGCCCTCAACCTCGACAGCCATGGCAAGGCGCTGAGTTACTGGCTGCTGGACCTGCCGGTGCAGGTGCCCGCCGCGCTGCAAGGGCACCTGGCCGGGCCCGGCTGATCTTTTTGCTTTCTTCGCTTTCTTTCACCATCAACAACACCAGGAGACAGATACCATGACCGCATTCCACCTTCCTTCCCGCCGACAGGCCCTGTCCGCCGCGGTGGCCCTGGCCGCCTCGCTGGGCCTGGCCGGCACGGCCCTTGCCCAGGCCTACCCGGCCAAGGCCATCACCTTCGTGGTGCCGTTCGCCGCCGGCAGCGCCACCGACCAGCTGGCGCGCGCCATCGGCCAGTCCATCACCACCGACACCAAGCAGCCCGTGGTCATCGACAACAAGGCCGGCGCCAGCGGCATGATTGCCGCGCAGGCCGTGGCCAAGGCGCCGGCAGACGGCTACACCGTGCTCATCACCACCAACACCACGCACGCGGCCAACGAGCACCTGTACAAGAAGCTCTCGTACGATCCGGTGAAGGACTTCGCGCCCATCAGCGGCCTCGGAAAGGGCGGGCAGGTGATGGTGGTGAATGCCGCATCGCCCTACAAGAGCGTGGGCGACGTGGTGGCCGCAGCGAAGAAGACGCCGGGCAAGCTGAGCTTTGGCAGCGGCAGCTCGTCGAGCCGCATGGCGGGCGAGATGCTCAAGCAGCTGGCGGGCGTGGACATCCTGCACGTGCCCTACAAGAGCAACCCCCTGGCCATCACCGACCTGCTGGGCGGGCAGATCGACATGATGATCACCGACACCTCCACCGGCGTGCCCCAGGTCAAGGCCGGCAAGCTGCGCGCCCTGGGCTATTCGACGCAAAAGCGCAGCTCGCAGCTGCCCGACGTGCCCACCATCGACGAGGCCGGCGTCAAGGGCTACGACATGGGCTACTGGTTCGCGGCCTACACCCCTGCCGGCACGCCGCCCGCCGTGGTGGCGCGCCTCAACGAGTTGATGGCCGCCGCGACCAGGAGCGCCGCCGCCAAGTCCTTCTACGACACCGCAGGCTCCGAAGCCTGGACCACCACGCCCGACGAGCTGGCCAAGTTCCAGGCTGCCGAGACGGTGAAGTGGGGCAAGGTCATCAAGGCCGCCGGTATCGAAGCCGAGTAAGCCTTGCTTACCTGCGCGCCCCTCCGCGCGCAGCCCTGTGCCCTGCGTTGACCGCGCGCACAGCCCATCCCTGATTTGAGCCCATCGGCTGCCCGCGCGCAGCCGGTGTTGGCGCAGCCATGCCAGAGAGCCTGCCCGAACCGGGCGAGGTGCAGGGCCGCTGCATGCCTGTTTTTTCCAGCAGACCACAAGACCAACCACACAGGAGACAAGCGAAATGAGAAAACATCTTTATCCCACCCTGGGCGCCATCGCCCTCACGGCCGCAGCCGCAGCAGCCCTCACGGCCTGCGGTGGCAGCAGCAACGACGACGGCCTGACCGGCAAGGCCCCGGTCATGAAGCTGGAGATCACCGCCCGCGAAGACTTCCCCGGTAGCTACGGCACGGTGGGCGCCTACGAGCGCCTCACGGGCACGCTGTCGGGCGAGGTGGACCCGGCCGACCCCAAGAACGCCACCATCCAGGACCTGGCGCTCGCGCCCGTCAATGCCCGGGGCATGGCCGAGTACAAGACCGAGTTCGTGATGTTGAAACCCAAGGACATGGCCAAGGCCAGCGGGGTGCTGCGCTACGACGCGCCCAATCGCGGCAACATCCTCACCATGCTCAACCCCACGGCCACGCCCAGCGACGCCGTGTACCTGGAGCGCGGCTATGTGATGCTCTACTCGGCTTGGCAGGGCGATGTGCCCAAGAGCGCGGCAGCGCGCCTCACGGCCACGGTGCCCGTGGCAAAGAACAAGGACGGCACCAGCATTACCGGTCCTTACCGTGCTGAACTGGTGCCCACGGCCGCGAGCCCGGCCATGACCCTGCCCGGCGGCGTGTTCAACGGCACCATGATCCCCTACGAGCCTGCCAGCCTGGACAACACCCAGCCCGGCTACTCGCTCACCCGCCGCGCCAACGAGACCGACCCGCGCGTGGCTATCCCGGCGGCGGACTGGAAGTTCGCCACCTGCGACGCCACGGGCGCCAATGCCTTCCCCGGCACGCCCAACGGCGCCAGCATCTGCCTCAAGGGCGGGTTCGACCCGGCCTACCTGTATGAGCTGGTCTACGTGGCCAAGGACCCCAAGGTCATGGGTGTGGGCCTGGCCGCGCTGCGCGACACGGTGAGCTTCTTCCGCAGCAAGGCTGCCGACGCCAGCGGCACCGCCAACCCGGTGGCCGGGCGCATCACGCATGCGCTGGGGCAGGGCACCTCGCAGTCGGGCAATGCCATGAAGACCTTTTTGCACCTGGGCTTCAACCAGGCGCTCGACGGCGGCAAGGTGTTCGACGGCATGTACGCCCACGTGGCCGCGCGCCAGACCAACATCAACACCCGCTTTGCCGTGCCCGGCGGCGGCGGCGGGCTGCGCACCGACCACACGGCCTTTGGCCAGACGGCACCGCGCGGGCTGGACAAGGACTACATGGACGACATCAGCGGCCGCCAGGGCGGCGTGATGAAGCGCTGCGCCGCCACCAACACCTGCCCCAAGTTCTTCCTGGGCCTGTCGGGCACGGAGTTCTGGCAACTGCAGGGCTCGCCCGTGCTGACCGATGCCAATGGCCAGAGGGACCTGACGCAGCCCGACAACGCACGCATCTACTACTACGCCAGTACCCAGCACGGCGGGGCCGGCGGCACGGCCAGCATCGCCTATGCGCCCAGCCGCGCGACCTACCCCACGGGCACGGTGGTGCAGTTCAACGACACCTTCCGCGCACTGTTCCTGAACCTGGAGGACTGGGTGGTGCGCGGCACGCTGCCGCCCGCCAGCCAGGTGCCCAAGGCGGCCGATGGCACGCTGGTGCGCCCCGCGCAGGTGGCCTTCCCGGCCATGAAGGGGCTGACCTGGGCGGTGAACGGCGTGCAGACGGCCATCCCCGACTTCAACTACCTGGGCTGGCACAACAACTTTCCGCTGTTCGACTTCGGCCCGCAGTATGTGCCGCAGGACGAAGCCGGCATCGCCACCATCCTGCCCCCGCGCAACCTGAACCGCGACTACGCCATCCTGGTGCCCCAGGTGGACGCGCGCACGGGCCTGACCCGCGCCGGCATCCAGAGCGTGGAGGCCCGCGCCCCACTGGGCACGAGCTTCGAGTTCAACTACGTGGCCACGCCCGGCATCACCGACCTGGCTAACCTCACGGGCGGTTACATCCCCTTCCACACCACGCGGGCCGCGCGCCTGGCGGCCGGTGACGGCCGGGTGTCGCTGGAAGAGCTGTATGGCAACCAGGCCGGCTACGTGGCCGCAGTGACCGAGGCGGCCAACGCCCTGGTGGCCCAGCGCCTGCTGCTGCCGCGCGATGCGCAGGCGCAGATCGACCGGGCCAAGGCCACGGTGATCCTTCCTTGAGGACGGGTTGATCCCGTAATGCAAAGGCCGAGGCAGGCGCCTCGGCCTTTTTCATTTCAGAGCGACCAGGGCGCGCCATTGAAGCGATCGACCAGGAAATCGAGCAAGGCCCGCACCGCCGGCGACTGGTGCCGGCGCGAGGTGTACAGCGCATTGATCGCCATCACCGGCAGCTCCCAGCCGGGCAGCAGCGCCTGCAGCTCGCCGCTGGCGATGTGCGGGTTGGCCAGGTAGGTGGGCTGCAGCGCAATGCCGGCGCCCGCCAGGGCCGCGCGCAGCAGGGTGGTGGCCTCGTTGGCGCTGAAGTGGCCGGATACGGCCACGCGCTCGGTGCGCCCGCCCTGGGACAGTTCCCAAACGCTCTTGCCGAAGTTGGCGTAGCTCAGGCAGCGGTGGCGTTCCAGATCGGCCGGCAGGGCAGGCAGGCCATGGCGAGCCAGGTAGGCGGGCGAGGCCACCAGCACCGAATCGCAGCGCGCCAGCGGCCGTGCGATCAGCATGGGGTCGGGTCCGCTGCTGATGCGGATGGCCAGGTCGATGCGTTTTTCCACCAGGTTGAGCGAACCTTCGCTGGCATCCAGGTCGATCTTGAGCTGTGGATGCAGCGCCAGGAAGTCGGTGATCGCCGTGCCCAGCTGCGCATAGGCGAACGAGACGCTGCAGGTCAGCCGCAACTGGCCGCGCAACTCACCCTCGGTCGTGGCCGTGGTCTCTTCCTCGATGTCTTCCACCAGTGCCAGCATCTGCTGGCAGCGGCGTAGGGCCTGCTCGCCGGCATCGGTCAGCGTCACGCTGCGGGTGGTGCGCTGCAGCAGGCGGGCCTGCAGCCACTGCTCCATCTCGCCCACGTAGCGCGTGACCATGGCGCGCGACATCTCCAGCCGCTCGGCCGTGGCGCTGAAGCTGCCGCTGGTGGCCACTTCCGTGAAGACGCGCATGGCGGTCAGGCGGTCCATATTTGATCTATTGATGCAACAAATATGCGCATTTTATGGGGTTTATTGGATCGATTGGCGCAAATAAACTGCAGCCATTCCTAGCCATTCCAACTGAAACCACCCGGAGAATCCGCATGTTCCGCACCACCATCCTCGCTGCCACCCTGTCCATCGCCTTTGCTGGCGCACACGCGGCCGAGCCGCTGCAGCTCAAGGTCTACAACGCCGACGGCAACAGCTTCAACGTCAACTCCACCCTGGTCTATGGCGAGAAAGAGGCCATGGTCATCGACGCCGGCTTCACCCGCGCCGACGCGCTGCGCATTGCCGCCAATGTGCTCGACAGCGGCAAGGCGCTCAAGACCATCTACGTGAGCCAGGCCGACCCCGACTACTACTTCGGCGTGGAAACGCTCAAGGAGTTTTTCCCCCAGGCCGAAGTGGTGACCACCCCCGCCGTGCTGGAGAAGATCAACGCCAAGCTGCAAGGCAAGCTCGCCTTCTGGGGCCCCAAGATGGGCGCCAACGCACCGCGCACGCCCGTGCTGCCCAAGGCCATCACCGGCAACACCCTCACGGTGGACGGCCAGGTAGTGGAGATCCGCGGCACCACGGGCCTGCTGGCGCACCGCCCCTACGCCTGGATTCCCTCGGTGAAGGCCGTGGTGGGCAACATCGGCGTGTTCGGCACCAACACCCATGTGTGGACCGCCGACACCCAGACCGTGGCCGAGCGCAGCGCCTGGGTGGCCCAGCTCGACGAGATGGCCGCCCTGCAGCCCACCGTGGTCGTGCCTGGCCATATGGCCGCCGGTACCGCGCTGACTGTGGCCAACGTCACCTACACCAAGGGCTACCTGCAGACCTTCGAGAAGAACGCCACGGCCACCAAGACCAGTGCGGAACTGATCGACGCTATGAAGAAGGCTTACCCCGCAGCGCCCATGGGCCTGTCGCTCGATATCGGCGCCAAGGTCAATAAAGGCGACATGAAGTGGTAATCGGGGACAGGGCGCCCAGGCTCCCATGGGGCCTGCGCTTTGCCAACCACCCGCTCATCGAAAGGAGCCGGATCGTGCCGACACATCCCCTTGAGCAAGTGCTGCAGCACCTGCGCGCCGGGCGCTGGGATGCTGCACACGACCTGGTCCAACACGATGGCTCCCAGCTGGCCGCCTGGCTGCACGGCATTCTGCATGTGCAGGAGGGCGACCTGGAGGACGCCGAGAACTGGTACGACCGGGCCAACCGGCGCTTTCGCGGCCGTGGCACGCTGTCGCAAGAGCTGGCGCTGTTCGAGGCCGCGCTCGCCCAATCCGTACCACCGCCTGACATCGCATCTGAAAGACCCTGACCCATGCCCCTCATCTCGGTGACCTACCTGTTCGACCCCCTGTGCGGCTGGTGCTACGCCGCCGCGCCCGCGCTGAAACACCTGCAGGGTGTGGAGGGCCTGGACGTTTCACTGGCCCCGTCGGGCCTGTTCGCCGGGCAGGGCGCCCGGCCCATGGATGCGCAGTTCGCCGCGTACGCCTGGTCCAACGACCAGCGCATCGAGCAGCTCACCGGCCAGCCCTTCACCCAGGCCTACCGCGACAACATCCTGGGCGCCGTGGACGGCCGATTCGACTCCGGCCCCGCCACCTTGGCTCTGACCGCCGTGGCCCAGACCGCGCCGGGCCGCGAGCTGGAAGCACTGCACGCGCTGCAGCACGCCCGTTACGTCGATGGCCGCGACACGGCCGATGCGGCGGTACTGGCCGATGTGCTGACCACTCTGGACCTGGCCGATGCCGCTGCACTGGCCCGGGTGCCCGATGCCGCGCTGCACCGTGCCATGGCCGAGCGCGTGGCCCACGCCCAGGCGCTGTTGCGTGCCGTGGGCGCCCGGGGCGTGCCGCAGCTGGTGGTCACGGGGCAGGGCGGGGCGTTGCGCCTGATGGGCGGCGATGCGCTGCTGGGGCCGCGTGAGCGGCTGGTGGCGCTGGTGCAGGCTGCGGCGGCCTGATCGCCGTCCGCTCAGCTCAGTCCATCGAGGGATCGATCAGCACCTTGGCCCCGGTATTGCGCGGGCCATAGAAGGCAATGGCGTCCCCGCTCAGCGCCCCGGCCAGCGACACCGTGCGCGCATAGTGGCTGGCAAAGGTGGTCTTGAGCTCGGCCGCCACGCGCTGGCGCAGGGCCTGCGCGGCCTCGTTGCCGATCTTCTGCAAAAACGGGAACAGCAGCCAGCCACCCACCCCCCAGGCCATGCCGAAGGTGCGCTGGATTTCGGTGGGGCGTGTGTCCAGGTGGCCGTACAGGTAGACCTGCTTGTGCACGGCTGAGCCATAGCGGCTGTACTCCGTGGCCTTGCGGTTGATGGCCGCTTCCATGCATTGCAGGATCTGCCCGGCCAGCGTGCCGCCGCCGGTGGCGTCGAAGGCAATGGTGGCGCCCGTCGCGGCCAGGGCGTCGGTCAGCTCGGCCATGAAGCCGGGCGAACTGCTGTCGCAGACGTACTGGGCACCGATCTCGCGCAGCAGCGCCGCCTGCTCGGGCTTGCGCACGATGTTGACCAGGCCGATGCCGTCCTTCTGGCAGATCTTGGTGAGCATCTGGCCCAGGTTGCTGGCGGCGGCGGTGTGCACCAGCGCGGTGTGGCCCTCGCGCTTCATGGTCTCCACCATGCCCAGCGCCGTGAGCGGGTTGACGAAGCACGAGGCCCCCTCGGCCGCCGTGGTGCCGGCCGGCAGCGGCAGGCACTGCGCGGCTGGCATGGCCCGGTACTGCCCATACATGGCTCCGCCGATCAGCGCCACGGTGCGCCCGAGCAGTGCCTGTGCTGCGGGCGAAGACCCCGCTGCCACCACCAGGCCCGCGCCTTCGTTGCCCACAGGCATGCTCTGGCCCAGGCGTGCCGCCATGCCGGGCATGGCGCGCTCGGGGATACGGGCGGTCACCACGGGCCGCTCGGCACTGCCGCCCACTTGCACGGTGGACAGGTCGGCCGGCCCGAGCAGCAGGCCGATGTCCGAGGGGTTGATCGGCGTGGCCTGGATCTGCACCAGCACCTCGTCGGGGCCCGGTGTGGGCACGGGCGTGGGTTCGAGGCTGATCTGCAGGGTGCCGTCGGGCTGCACGAGCGAGCGCAGTTGCAGGGCGGTGGAGGGGATGGTCATGGGTGTCTCCGGGGGGAAATGTGCTGCATTCTCTCCCTTGTGAGCGGTCTCCGCTGTCGCCCACTTGGCTCTTCACTGGGCCAACGTCCGCACCATCTGCTCGTACATCGCATCGACGGCCGGCGAGCGCTGCGACTCCTTGCTGCGCAGCACCGATACATCCATCGAGTCGAGCGCGGGCAGGTCGAAATCGGCCGGCAGGTTCTGCAGTATCTGCAGGTTGGGCGGCACGCTGCAGCGCGTGAGCACGGCGACCGCCAGGCCGCTTTCCACGGCGGCCAACTGGCCGGCCAGGCTGGAGCTGTGGTACACGATGCGGTAGGCGCGGCGGCGCGCGGCCAGGGCCTTCATGGTGGCGATGCGCGCCAGGCTGGCCGATTCGTACACCGCTATGGGCAGCGGGTCGCGCCGCCAGGCCTCGAACTGGGCCGCACCCACCCAGACCAGGGGCTCCTGGAACAGAAAGCGCCCGCGCTGCGGCTTGTCGCGCGAGACCAGGGCCAGGTCGAGTTCGCCGCGCCCCACGCGCGGGATCAGCGAGGTCGACTGCTCGCAGGTCAGCTCGATCTCCACCCCCTGGTAGCGGTGCGAAAAGCTGCGCAGCACGGGCGTGAGGTAGGTCGATGCATAGTCGTCCGGCACACCCAGGCGCACGCGGCCGGCCAGCCGCGGGCCGAACAGCGCCGCCTGCGTCTCGGCCTGCAGCTCCAGCATGCGGCGCGCATAGGCGAGCAGTTCCTGGCCCAGGGGCGTCAGCTCCAGGTGGCGCGGGCCGCGCAGCAGCACGGGGCGGCCCAGGGCCGATTCGAGCTTCTTGATCTGCATGCTCACCGCCGACTGCGATCGGTGCACCAGCGGCGCCGCGCCCGAGAGCGAACCCGCATCCACCACGGCGACGAAGGCGCGCAGCCAGTCGATCTGCAGGTCGGGATAGTTCATGCGTGCAATGTATTCGATTATCGAATGGCTATGCTGCGAACTATGCGCTTTACCTGATTCAGTAAAGACAGGACCATCGGCGCCATGAACAACAAGGCCTCCGCATTGCCCGCATCTCCCGCCATTCTTTCCATGGGGGGTGACCCGGCCGGCCAAGCCCGCGAACGCACAGGCCAATGGCTCATGATCGCCGGCGGCATGCTGCTCGGCACCATCGGCGTCTTTGTCGAAGAGGCCGGCCAACACCCGCTGGTCACGGTGTGGTTCCGCTGCGTGTTCGGCGCGCTGGCCCTGGTAGCCTGGTGCCTGGCCACGGGCCGGGGGCGCGAGCTGCTGCTGCGCCACCAGGTGCGTAGCCGCTGGGTGGCCTGCGCCACGGGCGTGTTCATGGTGCTCAACTGGGCGCTGTTCTTCGCGGCCATTCCGCGCACCTCCATCGCGGTGGCCACGGTCATCTTCCATGTGCAGCCCATCTGGGTCATCGTCTTTGGGGCGCTGTTCCTGCGCGAGACGATCTCGGGCACCCAATGGGTGGCCACGCTGGCGGCACTGGCCGGGCTGGTGCTCACCACCGGGCTGCTCGACGGCATCCCCGCCGGCACGGCCGATGGCGGGGCCTATGTGGCCGGGGTGCTGATGTGCCTCGGCGGCTCGTTCTGCTATGCGGCCGTCACGCTGCTGGCCAGCCGCGCGCCCGCGCCCATCAGCCCTTTTGCGCTGGCACTGTGGCAGTGCCTTGTGGGGGCCTTGCTGCTGGCCTGGGCGCCGCTGGCCTTCGGCTGGCCGCACACGGCTGCGGCCTGGGCCTGGCTCACGGGCCTGGGCGTGCTGCACACGGGCCTGGCCTATGTGATCCTGTTTACCGGCATGGCCCGGCTGGCGCTGGGCAAAGTGGCGGTGCTGCAGTTCGTCTACCCGCTCACCGCCGTGCTGGTGGACTGGGCCGTGTACGGGCGCACGCTGAGCCCCGTGCAACTGGGCGGCGTGGTGCTGATGGCGGCGGCGCTGTGGACCATACGGCGGCAGCCGGCGCGGGCAGCACCTGCAAGCCGATAAACTGCCGGGTCGCAGGCCTTGGCCTGCCAACAGGAGACAAGTCCATGGCTGCAACACCGGCACCCCCACAAGAAGCCGAAACATCCGCGTCGGCGCTCATCGACGCCAAGATCCGCGACCTTGCCGACTGGCGCGGCGCCACCCTGGCCCACCTGCGCAAGCTCATGCACGAGGCCGTGCCCGAGGTGGTCGAGGAGGTCAAATGGATGGGCGTGCCCGTCTGGTCGCATGCCGGCATCTTGTGCACGGGCGAGACCTACAAGCAGGCCGTGAAGATGACCTTTGCCAAGGGCGCTTCGCTGCCCGACCCCAAGGGGCTGTTCAACTCCAGCCTGGAGGGCAACACGCGCCGCGCCATCGATGTGCGCGAGGGCGAAGTGGTCAACGAGGCAGCGCTCAAGGCGCTGTTCCGGGCAGCGGCGGACTTCAATGGGTTGCAGGCCGCGCAGAAAAAAACAAAGACCAAGGCGCCTGCGGCAAAGAAAGTCCCGGCAGCGCGGAAAGCCGGCTAAGGCGCAAGCGTCAGGCGCACCACCACGGGCCGGTGATCCGAGCCCAGGTCCGGCCCGATTCTCGATTCCAGCACCTGCCAGCCGTTCGACGCCAGCACATGGTCCAGTGGCAGCACCGACAGCCAGCCGAAGGCATTGGGCCAGCTGGGGGCCGCGCCAGTGGTACGGCGCAAGGTGGCCTCCACCATGAACAGGCTGCGTGCCCAGGGGGTGGTGTTCAGGTCGCCCACCAGCAGGGCCGGCCCGCCGGCCTGGGCAAAGCGTTCGGCTTCCTGCACCAGGGCCCGGTCGCGGGCCTGGGCGAAGCCGACGTCGAGCGGTGGCATGGGGTGCAGCGCGCTCAGTTGCACGGCCTTGCCGTTCCATGCCATGGCGGCGCGCAGCCGCAAGGTGTCGCGCAGGTCCTGCGGCTGAAGTGTTTGCAGGTCAGACAGGGGGTGGCGCGAGAGCACGGCCAGGCCGAACGGGCTGGGATCGGGGGCTTCCAGCCGGTGCGGGTAGCGGGCCGCCACGCCGGGGTGCCCGGCCAGGGCCTGCTGGGCCAGGGCGGTGAACTCCTGCAGAAACACCACGTCGGGCGCATCGCTTGAAGCCAGCCAGGCCGTGAGCGGGCCGAAATCGGTGGTTGCAGAGTTGAGGTTGGCGCTGCCCACGGTCAGCACGGCGCCGCCGGGGCTTGCAGGCTCTGCGCCGCGCGGAAGGGTGGCCGGCTGCCACAGGAAGCTGCCGCCCAGCGCCAGCACGGCCAGGGCCAGCCAGCCGTAGCCCATGCGGCCGCGGGGCCGCGCAAGCGCCAGTGCCGCCAGCGCGATGGAGCCCACCGCGAGGTACAGCCACTGCCAATGGGCTGCCAGCTCCACCAGCCATTGCAGCGTGGGCACCTGCTCCATGGGCAGCGCGCGCGATACCGGGGCCGAGAGGGCGCCCAGGGCGCACAGCCAGGCCAGCCAGCGCGCGCGGGCGGTGATGAAGTTCGCAGTCCTCGGATAACGTTGTCGTGGCATGCGGCCGATGGTATCGGCCGGGTGGCGCTGCTTGCGGCTCCGGGGGCGGAAATTTCCTTTGTACTTTTGTGCAACCCCCCGGCTCCGAGGGGCAAGCCTCGGCCTCAGCCTGCGGCGATCACCTGCAGGGTGCTGCGCAGCGCCGCTTCGTACACCGCGTCGGGCCCCAGCCGCGCCGCGTCGCTGGACGCTGGCAGCGCCACCCGCCCCGCGAACGCTTCGCGCAGGCGGGGCGCGGCCAGCAAGCGCGCGCCGGTGCTGTCTGCCAGCGCGATGCCCGCCAGCCGCCCGGCCTGGTCGAAGACGGGCCCGCCCGGCGCCAGGCCCTGGTGCAGGGATGCGTCGAGCTCGCGGTCCCCGTCCGCGCCCTGGGCGGCACCGACGAAACCGGTGCGCAGCAGCGGCCATGCCGCCCCCGCATCGCGGGTGTGCGTGTACGCCACCGCAAACGCCACGGCCCCGGGGAAGGCACTTGCGGGCACGCTGCCCATGGAAGGCGCGGGCAGCGGGCTGCCCAGGCGCAGCAAGGCGAGCGCGCGTTCGCCACCTCGCACAGCCTCAGCGGAGGCGGGGGCCAGTTGCCCCAGCCCGTTGCGCACCCACAGGCGCCGGTGGGCTGTGATGGCCCGGGCGGGCACCAGGGCCGCACGGCCTTCGCCGAGCAGCGTGCCAGTGGCCACCAGCCGCGCGCCGTTCGGCAGCAACGCCGCGTGGCTGTACGGTGCCAGCCGCGCGGGCGGCAGCAGCATGTCGCCGCTCGCATGCGGCGCACCCGATGCCAGCGCACGGCCCACGTCGGCCACCAGCGGCTGCGACGGCGCACGCGCCTGCGCATCGGCCAGCAGCTTGCGGGCGATGGCATCCTGCCCGCCTGCGTGCAGCAGCCAGGCATACAGCGCCGCGCCGCCCACCGCGTCGAGGTGCGCGCCCGCCGTGTGGGCGCCGAAGGCCAGCGCGCGCCGGTACTGGCCCGACTGCATGTAGCTGCGCACCAGGCCCATCTCGGTGTCGGCCGAGTGCAGGATCAGCGCGGCACGGTCGAAGCCCTGTTCGGCCTTTTCCGCATCGCCGGCCGCCAGTGCGGCCTCGGCCTCGCGCAGCAGGTCGTCGCGTTCGCGCAAGCGCTCTGCGTCGGGCGCCCGGCCCGCGGCCGCCTGCAGGATGGCCCGGAGCTTCTCCTCGGTGGCCGGCGAGGCCGCCAGCGGGCCCGTGGCCAGCCCCAGCAGGCCGATCAGGACGTCACGGCGCCGGTTGGACATGTGGCGTTGCTGCCAGTGCCGGTGCGGTTGATGCGCACGCTGCCCGCATCGTTGGCGTTGCTGCCCAGCGTGTACGGTGCCTTGGGCGCTTTGAAACCGGCCAGGTAGGCCACCAGCGCATCGATGTCCTGCGCGCCGCCCAGGCGGTTGGTGCCCTTGAGGAAGGTGGAGTAGCCATCGCCGCCATCGGCCATGAAGTTGTTCATGGTGACGCGGTAGGTCTTGGCCGGGTTGGCCACCGTGCCCGAGGCGTCGACGATGGTCTCGGTCGAGGACCCGTTGCGCAGCGTGACATTGCTCACGCGCGCGCCGCAGGCCTTGGCGCCGTCCCAGGTGTACTTGAAGCCGTTGGAGGGCAGCATCACGCGCGTGGCGGTGGCCGACTGGCCCTTGCAGCCTGCGAACTGCTCTTCCAGCACGTCCTTGAGGTCCTGCGCCGTGAGCGACATGGTCACCAGGCTGTTGCCGAAGGGCTGGGTGGTGAAGGCCTCGCCGTAGGTGATGTTGCCGGGGCCTTCGCCCACCGTGCTGCTGGCAAAGGTGAAGCCGGGGTTGCGTACGCCGCCGCCATTCATCAGGGCGATCACGGCGGAGCCGAAGGTGGGGCCCTGCGTGGCCGCCAGCATGGCGTCGGCCACCAGGTCGCCGGCCGGCATGTTGCAGGCGGCGTCGGTGCGGGTGTTGGGCAGCTCGGCCGCGATGGAGCCGATCACCGTGTTGGCAATGGGCGAGACCAGACTGTTGTAGCCGGCAATGATGCGGGCCACGGCCGCATCGGCAGGCACGGCGGGGTCGTTGCGCACCACCAGGCGGTTGGTCGTGCTGATCGCCGTGATGTCGCGCGTGGACGGGTCGATGGTCAGGTCCATGTCGGTCAGCACGCGGCCGAACGAGCTGGAGCTGGTCACGGGAATGGCGCGGCCCGTGGCGTTGGGCAGCTTGCAGTTGTAGGCAGCATGGGTGTGGCCGCTGATCACGGCGTCCACCGCGTTGTCCAGGCCCTTGACCAGGGTGGCGATGCCCGAGCCGGCGAGGGCGCCGTCGCAGCCGTTGATGTCCGATACCGTGCCCGACTGGAAGCCGCCTTCGTGCACCAGCACGATGATGGCCTCGATGCCCTGGCTCTTGAGTTCGGGGACGAGGCTGTTCACCGTCTGGATCTCGTCGCGGAACTCCAGGCCGGCCACGCCCGTGGGCGTCACCACGGTGGGCGTGGCCTTGAAGGTCATGCCGATGAAGGCCACCTTCACGCCCTTGAACTCCTTGATGCCATAGGCTGGCAGCAGGGGCTTGCCGGTGGCGGTGGCGATCACGTTGGCCGACAGCCACTTGAACTTGGCGCCTTCGAACGGCACGGGCGTGCCGGCCGTGGCGCCCTTGCAGCTGTTGGGCTCGCCGGCCTTGCAGCCGCCGTTCTGCAGGCGCAGCAGCTCGGCCGAACCCTTGTCGAACTCGTGGTTGCCCACCGAATTGAACTCCAGCCCGATGCGGTTGAGCGTTTCCACCGCGGGTTCGTCCTGGAACAGCGCCGAGATCAGCGGCGAGGCGCCGATCGAGTCGCCCGCGCCCACCACCACGTTGTTAGGGTTCTGGGCCTTGAGCCTGGCGACATGGGCGGCCATGAATTCGGCGCCGCCCACCGGTGGGCGCTCGGCCGCCGGCACGGCGGCGCTGGTGCCGAACGTGCCCGGGGATTCCAGGTTGCCGTGGTAGTCGTTGAAGCCGATCAGCTTGACGGTGAAGGGTGGCTCGCTGCCGCCGCTGCTGCAGGCGACCACGGTCACGGCCAGGGCGGCGCAGGCCGCTGCAATCAATCGCAATGTCATGGATCCCTCTGTTGGTGGTGGTTTTATCCCGCTGGCAAGCAGCATGAAATGGGCGGACTCCAGTCTCTCGACCAGTGGAGCCGGGCACCGTGACAAAGCCATGAAGAACTTTGATCCAAATTAGGTCTAAGTTAAGTCTTGTATGGTCGAAGTGGGCCGCATAGTATTTGCCCAACGCACCAACCAAGGTGCAGGCGACCTGGATGAGGCCCACTACGGCGCACAGGTCAGACCACAAGAACAGGAGACAAGCCTTGGCACGCTGGCACAACTGCGGCACTGAAGACCTGGACGTTCTGCAGACCATTTTCTGGTCGGCGGGCGCGTCGCGGCATGCGCTGGCGCAGCGGCTGGCCTACTCCAAGAGCAAGGCCAACGCCATGGTGGCGGCCTTGCTGGACGAAGGCCTGCTCGACGAGGTGGGTCTGCAGGAGTCCTCCGGCGGTCGCCGAGCCGAAACCCTGCGCCTGAGCGAGACCCTGGGCGTGGTGATCGGCGCCGATCTGGGCGCCACCAGCATGCAGGTGGCCATCATGCGGCCCGACATGACCGTGCTGGCGCGGCACCGCGAACCCATCGATGTGCGCCAGGGCCCGGGCGTGATCCTGGCGCGGCTGCGCGGCCTGATGCGCGAGCTGATGGCGCGCTGTGGGCTGCCGGCCTCGCAGGTCATCGCCATCGGCATGGGCGTGCCCGGACCGGTGGATTTTGAAAGCGGCCAGCTGGTCAACCCCCCGCTGATGCCTGATTGGGACGGCTTTTCCATCCGCGACTACCTGCGCGAGGCCTTTGCCGCGCCGGTCTTCGTGGACAACGACGTGAACCTGATGGCGCTGGGCGAGCTGTGGCGGCTGCAGCGCAACCTGCCCAACTTTTTGGTCATCAAGGTCGGCACGGGCATCGGCTGCGGCATCGTCTGCCACGGCCAGGTGTACCGGGGCGCCAACGGTTCGGCCGGCGACGTGGGCCACATCTGCGTGGACCAGGCCGGCCCGCGTTGCCATTGCGGCAACCAGGGCTGCGTGGAGGCCATGGCCGCCGCGCCCGCCATGGCGCGCATGGCCCTGGCCGCGGCCCAGGCGGGCGAAAGCGCCTTGCTGGCCGAGCGCCTGCAGGCCACCGGCACCCTGACCACCGAAGACGTGGCCCAGGCCAGCCGCGCGGGCGACGTGGCGGCCAACGCCATCATCCAGCGCGCGGGCAGCCTGGTGGGGCAGATGCTGGCCTCCATCGTCAACTTCTTCAACCCCTCGCACGTGTTCATTGCCGGGCGGGTGACGGACATGGGCCCGCTGTTCCTGGCCTCGGTGCGCCAAAGCGTGTACCACCGCTCGCTGGCCCTGTCCACGCGCCACCTGGAGATCCAGTACGCCCCCCTGGCCGACGATGCCGGCGTGGTGGGCGCGGGTGTGCTGGCCATGCAGGAGAGCATGGCACGCGCGGGAGGGAGCGCACGATGAGCGTCGCCGTCGAGTTCCGCAACATCACCAAGGAGTTCGGCCCCGTGCGCGTGCTGCACGGTGTGGGCTTCGCACTGCAGCCAGGCCGCGTGTACGGCCTCTTGGGCGAGAACGGCGCGGGCAAGTCCACGCTGATGAAGATCCTGGCCGGCTACGAAAGCCCCACCACCGGCGAGGTGGTGGTCGACGGCGCGGTGCGCGCCCCCGGCGGCGGCTCGCGCGTGGCCGAAGCCCAGGGCATCGTGCTGATCCACCAGGAGTTCAACCTGGCGGACGACCTGACGATTGCGCAGAACGTCTTCCTCGGGCACGAGATCCGCAAAGGCCTGTTCCTGGACGACAAGGCCATGCGTGAGAAGACGCGTGCCGCACTGGTCCAGGTCGGCCTGCCGCTGGACCCCGACACGCGGGTGAAAAAGCTCATCGTGGCCGAGAAGCAGCTGGTGGAAATCGCCCGCGCGCTGGCCCGCAATGCGCGCCTGCTCATCATGGACGAGCCCACTGCCACGCTGACCCCGGGCGAGACGGAGCGCCTGTTCACGCTGATGGCCGGGCTCAAGGCCGCGGGCGTGACCATCATCTACATCTCGCACAAGCTCGACGAGGTGGAGCGCACCACCGACGAGGTGGTGGTGATGCGCGACGGCCTGCTGGTGGCGCGCGAGCCCACGGCCAAGGTCACGCGGCGGCAGATGGCCAACCTGATGGTGGGCCGGGAACTGGCCGACCTGTTTCCCGCAAAGCAGCCGGCCCCGGCTGGCGAACCTGCGATCAAGGTGCGCGGCCTTACCGTGCCCGGGTGGGCGCAGGACATCGATTTCGAGGTACGGCCTGGCGAGATCCTGGGCTTTGCGGGCCTGGTGGGTGCCGGGCGCACGGAGCTGTTCGAAGGTTTGCTGGGCCTGCGCCCGCGCTCGGCCGGCACGGTGGAGCTGGCGGGCAAGCCCGTGCAGCTCAAGAGCCCGCGCGACGCGGCGCGCCATGGCCTGACCTACCTGAGCGAAGACCGCAAGGGCAAGGGCCTGCACGTGCACTTCAGTCTGCGACCCAACCTCACGCTGATGGCGCTGGAGCGCTATGCCAAGCCCTGGCTCGACCCCGCGGCCGAGCAGGCCGCGCTGCGCGATGCGGTGCAGGAGTTCGGCATCCGCACCGGCTCGCTCGACGTGCGCGCCTCGTCGTTGTCGGGTGGCAACCAGCAAAAACTGGCGTTGGCCAAGGTGCTGCATCCCGGCCCCAGCGTGGTGGTGCTCGACGAGCCCACGCGCGGTGTGGACGTGGGCGCCAAGCGCGAGATCTACCACCTGGTGCAGCGCCTGGCGGCGCAGGGCCTGGCGGTGATCGTGATTTCGTCCGAACTGATGGAGCTGATCGGCCTGTGCCACCGCGTGGCGGTGATGCGCGCCGGCCGCTTGCAGACCACGCTCCAGGAACCCCATTTGACCGAAGAGGAGTTGATCGTCCATGCCACAGGTACCCGCTGAGAACACCGCCGCCCCCCAGGCGGGCGGCAGCCGCCACGCCGCTGCGGCCCCGGGCACAGGCATCGGCGCCTGGTGGGGCAAGCTGCATGGGCTGGGCCCGGTCATCGGCCTGGTGCTGCTGTGCATTGCCGGCACGCTGCTCAACAGCAACTTCGCCACCTACGACAACGTGATGAACGTGCTCACACGCACGGCCTTCATCGGCATCATCGCGGTGGGCATGTGCTTCGTCATCATCTCGGGCGGCATCGACCTGTCGGTGGGCTCCATGGCGGCGCTGATCGCGGGTTCGGTCATCCTGTTCATGAACGCCATGGCGCCCGTGCTGGGCTCGCCCATGGCCGCCGTGGTGGTGGGCATGGCGCTGGCCGTGGTGCTGGGCGCGGTGTTCGGGCTGGTGCACGGCCTGCTCATCACCAAGGGGCGCATCGAGCCCTTCATCGTGACCCTGGGCACGCTGGGCATCTTCCGTGCCTACCTCACTTATTTCTCCAACGGTGGCGCCATCACGCTGGAGAACGATCTGTCGGACCTCTACAGCCCCGTGTACTACGCCAACCTGCTGGGCGTGCCCATCCCTGTGTGGATCTTCCTGCTGGTGGCGGTGGTGGGTGGCGTCATCCTCAACCGCACGGCCTACGGCCGCTATGTGCAGGCCATCGGCTCCAACGAGCAGGTGGCGCAGTACGCCGCGGTCGACGTGCACAAGATCAAGATCCTGACCTACATGCTGCTAGGGGTGTGCGTGGGCATCGCCACGCTGCTCTACGTGCCGCGCCTGGGCTCGGCATCGCCCACCACGGGCCTGCTGTGGGAGCTGGAGGCCATTGCCGCGGTGATCGTGGGCGGCACGGTCCTGAAGGGCGGTGCGGGCAGCATCACCGGCACGGTGGTGGGTGCCATCCTGCTGTCGGTCATCAGCAACATTTTGAACCTCACCAGCATCATCAGCGTGTACCTGAACGCGGCGGTGCAGGGCTTCGTGATCATCGCAGTGGCGTTCATGCAGCGCGGCAAGCGGTGAGAGGGCGTCGTTTTTTTCGGTAGGTCGTTTGACTTTCGTGTTCCCCAGCCGGCCAGCTTCCATGGCCATTTTTCAAAGCAACAGGAGACAACGCATGAACAGCCAACTTTCTTCGTTCACCCGCCGCCTGGCCCTCTCGGCCGTGGGCGCCGCTGCCGCACTGGCGCTGGCCGGCCCCGCCATGGCGCAGGCCAACAAGGTCGTGGTGGGCGTGGCCATTCCATCGGCCACGCACGGCTTCACGGGCGGCATCGTGTACTGGGCCAACCAGGCCAAGAAGGACCTGGAGAAGGCCCACCCCGGCCTGCAGGTCATCGTCAAGACGGCTGGCGGCGCGCCCGAGCAGGCCAACCAGCTGCAAGACCTGGTAACGGTCAACAAGATCAATGCCCTGGTGATCTTCCCCTTCGAATCGGCCGCGCTGACCAAGCCCGTGGCCCAGGTCAAGGCCAAGGGCGTGTACGTGACGGTGGTGGACCGCGGCCTGACCGACACCAGCGCGCAAGACGCCTATGTGGCTGGTGACAACACCGCCTTCGGCAAGATTCCGGCCGAGTACATCGCCAAGGCGCTGAACGGCAAGGGCAACGTGGTGGCCATGCGCGGCATTGCGACCACGCTGGACAACGAGCGCATGGATGCCTTCAATGCCGTGCTCAAGAACCACCCCGACATCAAGCTGCTGGACGCCAAGTACGCCAACTGGAACCGCGACGACGCCTTCAAGGTCATGCAGGACTACCTGACCCGCTTCCCGCAGATCGACGCCGTCTGGGCGGCCGACGACGACATGGCCGTGGGCGTGCTCAAGGCCATCGAGCAATCCAAGCGCAAGGACATCAAGCTGGTGTTCGGCGGCGCCGGTGCCAAGGGCATGATCAAGACGCTGGCCGACGGCAGCAACCCGCTGATCCAGGCCAACGTGTCGTACAGCCCCAAGTTCATCTACGACTCGATCAAGCTCACAGCCGAAGCGCGCATCAAGGGCGACAAGCTGCCGCCCACGACCATCATTCCTTCGGTGCTGATCACCAAGGAAAACGCCAAAAGCTTCTACTTCCCCGACTCTCCCTTCTGATCGGGACGCCTGATGGGGGGGCATGCGCTCCCATCGCAGCGGCCGTGCCATGGCCGACCGCTGCGACAAGGTCGATTGTTGCGATGGGCAGAGGATCAACTACGCGCTGCCCCTGTTTTCTGGAGCCTCACCATGCCAAGACCCGTTACCCTTTTCACCGGCCAATGGGCCGACCTGCCGCTGGCCGAGCTCGCGCCTATGGCACGCAGCATGGGCTACGACGGCCTGGAGCTGGCCTGCTGGGGCGACCATTTCAATGTGCAGGAGGCGCTGGCCTCCCCGCAGTACGTCAAAGACAAGCATGCGCTGCTGGCCCAGCATGGCCTGCAATGCTTTGCCATCGGCAACCACCTGGTGGGCCAGGCCGTGTGCGACCGCATCGACGAGCGCCACCAGTCCATCCTGCCGCCCCATGTGTGGGGCGATGGCGAGCCCGAAGGCGTGCGCCAGCGCGCCGCCAGCGAACTGGCCGACACGGCGCGCGCGGCGGCAAAATTCGGCGTGAAGACGGTCACGGGCTTCACCGGTTCGTCGGTATGGCATGCGATCTATGCCTTCCCGCCCACCAGCCAGGCGTACTGGGACAAGGGCTTTGCCGACTTCGCGCAGCGCTTCGGCCCCATTCTTGATGTGTTCGAAGAGCATGGCATCAACTTCGCGCTGGAGGTGCACCCCACCGAGATCGCCTTCGACATCGCCTCGGCCGAGCGTGCCATTGCGGCCGTGAAGGGCCACCGGCGCTTCGGCTTCAACTACGACCCGAGCCACCTGGCCTACCAGGGCGTGGACTATGTGAAGTTCATCCGCCTGTTCGCCGACCGCGTCTACAACGCCCACATGAAGGACGTGTGGTGGGGCAAGGGCGATGGCACGGTGGGCGTGTTCGGCGGGCACACCAGCTTTGGCGACGCGCGCCGCCACTGGGACTTTCGCAGCGTGGGCCGCGGCATGATCGATTTCGAATCCATCATCGTCGCCCTCAACGACATCGGCTACCAGGGCCCCCTCTCCGTGGAGTGGGAGGACAGCCGCATGGACCGCGTGCACGGCGCCACCGAGAGCGCGGCCTTCTGCAAGCGGCTTGACTTCAAGCCCGCCGCCGGGGCTTTCGACGCCGTCTTCGCCCGAGACGAACAACCGAAGTAACAGCAATAAGGTTTTCCATGTCCTCTGAACGCAAGCTGCGCTATGCCATGGTGGGCGGCGGCAACGGCGCCTTCATCGGCGCCGTGCACCGCAAGGCCATGGCGCTGGACGGGCAGTTCGAGCTGGTCGCGGGCGCGCTCTCGTCCTCGCCCGAACGGGCCCGCGCCTCGGGCGCCGCCCTGGGCCTGGCCGACAACCGCAACCACGGCAGCTGGCAGGACCTGCTGGCCGACGAACTGCGCCGCCCCCCGGGCGAGCGCATCGACCTGGTGAGCATCGTGACCCCCAACCATGTGCACCACCCGGTGGCGCTGGCCTTTGTGCAGGCCGGCTTCCATGTGGTGTGCGACAAGCCGCTGGTGCACACCGGCGCGCAGGCCGACGAGCTGGTGGCTGCTGTACAAAAGGCCGGCACCGTGTTCGGCGTGACCTACAACTACACGGGCTACCCCATGGTGCGCGAGGCGCGCCACCTGGTGCAAAGCGGTGCCCTGGGCACGCTGCGCAAGATCACGGTCGAATACAACCAGGGCTGGCTGGCCACGGCGGTGGAAGAGGGCGGTGGCAACAAGCAGGCCGACTGGCGCCTGGACCCTGCCCGCAGCGGTGCGGCGGGCACTCTGGGCGACATCGGCTCGCACGCCGAGAACCTGGCCGCCACCGTGACCGGCATGGAGCCGCAATGGCTGTGCGCCGACCTCACGGCCTTCGGCGCGGGCCGCCGGCTCGACGACGACACGCAGATGCTGCTGCGCTATGCCGATGGTGCGCGCGGCGTGATCGTGGCGTCGCAGGTGGCCGCTGGGCTGGAGAACGACCTGCGCCTGCAGGTCTCGGGCACGCTGGGCACCATCACCTGGCGGCAGGAAGATCCCAACCACCTGGTGCATTCGCCGGTGGACGGACCGCGCCGCATCCTCACCCGCGGCGCACCCTGGCTCAGCCCCTCGGCGCTGCAGGCCGGCCGCATCCCCTCGGGCCACCCCGAGGCCTTCATCGAGGCCTTTGCCAACGTCTACCTGGGGGTCGCCGCCGACATCCGCGCCCGTGCCTCAGGCCAGCCGGCCGATCCGCTGGCGGCCGACTACCCGCGCGTTGAGGACGGTGCGCGTGGCGTGCGTTTCATCGAGCGCGTGCTGGAGTCGGCGCGCAGCGAGCGCAAATGGACGGCCCTGGCTGCGGAGAGGGTTTGAGTGCCGGGGCCAGAATGGCCCATGAGCTCTGAAAAACACAAGATGATCACCGGCGCCCTGTACCAGGCCGCCGACCCCGAACTCGTGGCCGACCGCCTGCGCGCACGCCAGCTGTGCCACGCCATCAACCACGCGGCGCCTGAGGCTGCGGGCGAACTGCAGTCCCTGCAGGCGCAGCTGCTTCCCGGCCAGCCCGCCAGCGTGCAGATCACGCCGCCTTTCCATTGCGACTACGGCTACAACATCACGCTGGGCGAGGGCGCGTACTTCAACTTCAACTGCGTGGTGCTCGATGGTGCGCCGGTGCGCATTGGCGCGCGCACCCTGTGTGCGCCCGGCGTGCAGATCTACACCGCGTCGCACCCCTTGTCGCCCGAGGAACGCGCCACCGGCATCGAGCGGTGCCTGCCCGTGACCATTGGCGATGACGTCTGGATCGGCGGCGGCGCCATCATCTGCCCCGGTGTGACCATCGGCGATGGCGCAGTGATCGGCGCGGGCAGCGTGGTCACGCGCGATGTGCCGGCCCGCGTGCTGGCCGCGGGCAACCCCTGCCGGGTGATCCGGGAGTTGCCGCAGTAGCCTCTGCGCAGCCTGTCATTACAAATTGGCACATTCGCAGCTTATGAACTATATTGATTCGAGCACTGTTCCCTGAGCCCCCTGCGCGCAGCGGGGCTCTTCACGTCCACCTTTTCGGGAGACGAGCATGCCCCTGTCGAATCTGCGTGTCGGTTTGCGTCTGGGCCTGGGTTTTGGCCTGCTCTTGCTGCTGGTGCTGGCCATGGGCCTGTTCGCGGTGAACCGGGTCAACCGGGTGCAGGGCAGCGTGGTCGACCTGGCCACCAACTGGCTGCCGAGCACGCAGCAGCTCGCAGGCCTGAACGAAGCCCTCAACCAGATGCGGCGCGCCGAGCTGCAGATGATGCTGGGCGGCGATGCCAAGGCCATCCAGGACGAAAGCGCGCGCATCGACAAGCAGTGGACCCTGGTGCCCAAGCTGCTCGACGACTACGCCGCCACGCTCTCCGACGGCGAGGAAAAGCAGCTCTTCGAGGCCTTCAAGACCACCGTGGGCCGCTACAAGGACACCCAGGGCAAGCTGCTGGCATTGTTGCGCGAAGGCAAGGCCGACGACGCCATGGCCTACCTGCGTGGCGACTCGCGCGTGGCCTTTCGCTCCACCACCGATGCCATCGGCAAGCTGGGGGCTGTGAACGATGCGGGCGTGGAGCAGGCCAATGTGGCAGGCGCGCAAAGCTACCGCACGGTGCTGTGGGGCATCTGGATCATGATGGCCGCAGCACTGGCCTTGGGCGCGGCAGTGGGCTGGCTGCTGACGCGCTCGCTCACCGTGCCGCTGAGCTTTGCAGCCAGCACGGCCGATCGCATCGCCGATGGCGACCTGACCGGCGAGCTGCGGTCCACGCGTGGCGATGAGCTGGGCGACCTGCTGCGGGCGCTGGCGCGCATGCAGGGGGCGCTCAATGCGTCGGTGAGTGATGTGCGGCGCAGTGCCGACAGCATTGCCGTGGCCAGCCAGGAGGTGAGCAGCGGTGGCCATGACCTGTCGGTGCGCACCGAGGCTGCGGCCGCCAGCATCGAGCAGACCTCGGCCGCGCTGCAGCAGGTGACCGATACCGTGCGCCAGAGCTCGGCATCCGCCCAGCAGGCGCGCCAGCTGGCGTCGGCAGCGTCCGAAGTCGCGGTGGCGGGCGGCGAGGTGGTGGCGCGTGTGGTGAGCACCATGGACGGCATCCAGACCTCCTCACGCAAGATCGGCGACATCATCGGTGTCATCGACGGCATTGCTTTCCAGACCAATATCCTGGCGCTCAATGCCGCCGTGGAGGCCGCACGCGCGGGCGAGCAGGGCCGTGGCTTTGCCGTGGTGGCCACCGAGGTGCGCACGCTGGCGCAGCGCAGCGCCCAGGCTGCGCGCGAGATCAAGGCGCTGATCGTGAGCTCGGTCGACCAGGTCGAGGGCGGTGCCAAGCTGGTGGGCGAGGCAGGCCAGACCATGGACCAGGTGGTCGGCTCGGTGCAGCGCGTGAGCAGCCTCATTGGCGAGATCGCCAGCGCCATCGAGGAGCAGAGCCAGAGCGTGGGCGAGGTCAACACCGCCATCTCGCAGCTCGATGGCATGACGCAGCAGAACGCCGCGCTGGTGGAGCAGTCGGCCGCGGCATCGGAATCGCTGCGCGACCAGGCTGGCCGCCTCACCGAGGTGGTGGCGCGCTTTCGGCTCAAGGGCGTGTGATGGTGCAGGCCACCGCGGCCTGCTGATCGGCCGCCGGGTGTTGCCAAGCCTCTCCCGATCAGGGAGGTCAGTTTGGCCCGCATCCATTCCCGCTTCGACAAAAAAACAGATTCCCCAGGCCTGCGTTCGCAGGCTTCTCGACAAGCCGTCCGGCGCGGGCTGAGCGCTGCTGCCGGCTGTGTTTTGGGCTGCGTGAACGGGTACCTCCGCGCGCTGTTACCGGCGGGTGTGCGACTGCTGTTTGAAGCGCCTATCTGCTCAACAGATTTGGGGTAGCAACCGAGCGATTCCCTCGCGACATGTCGATAGTTATTTGCTATTGAAAATGGTGTTTAGTTGTTCGTGTTGTATTTTTTTGTCTCTCTAATACATAAGCACTATGGCCAATTGCAGGGTGATGGGGGATGCTTCGCTACCTCTCCTAGAGATCTGAAAACAGCCTGGATTTCCGTGAGTTTCCCTATGAAAAACGCTCTTTTCAACGTTGCAGACCCAGTGCAATCGGGGTTGAAAAAGAAGCCTGAAACCACCCGAAAGTTGGATGCTTTTTTTCTTGACTTCAGTTAGGCATTGTTTACAGTCGTTACATTCAGCAAACCTTTTTTGTATGCCTTTTTCAACGCCTGAGGACACCATGCGACCACTTTTTTCCGTCCTGCCTTCGCGGCGCAAACATGGCTCGGCCGGCCAAAGGGCTGCACAGGGGGGCTTCACCCTGGTGGAGCTGGCGGTCGTGCTGGCCGTCATCGGCTTGATCATCGGCGCCGTCGCCATCGGCAAGGACGTGCAACGCAACGCTGAATACACCAAGATCAAGAACAAGTTCATCGACCAGTGGGAGCAGGCGTACAACCAGTACTACCAGCGCACGGGCGTGGTGGTGGGTGACAGCCAGGTGGCGCCGCGGATCATGGTGAATGGCAATGTGTTCGGCGCGGTTGCGGTACCTGCGGTGACGCCTTTGTCGGGTGGTGACATGACTGCCGCTGTCCCTCCCGGGCCGGTTTGTCAGCGTGCACCGGTGGCAGACGTGCGCGCTGGCTTTGTGGCAGGGCAGTTACGTACCCTGATGACACAAGCGGGTGTGCGTATGCCTCCGGGCCGTGCTGAGGGGCAAGAGGACCTGTATATCTACACCGATACCAATGGTTCTCCGCAGGAAATCCAGGTGTGCTTTCAATGGAACCCTCCTTCCACGCCCGCCGGCTCGGGCAACGTGATGGTGATCTCGGGCCTGACGCCTGACCTGGCCCGCATGCTGGACCAGATGATCGATGGCAAGCCCGATGAGCAGGAAGGCCGCTTCCGCAGGCAGGGCATTGCCAACGGCAATCCCAACCAGCCAGGACTGCAATGGATTGCCAACAACACCTCCGGACAAGGCGCTGTGCCCGCCGCAGGGGTCGACGGCAATTCGCGCGACGAGGAGCAGGTCATCACGCTGACCGCCATCTACAAGATGAACCAGTAAGCCGCGCCAGGGAAACACCATCATGAAAAACATCTTCAAGAAACCCCAACGTGGCCTGGGCTCGGCTCGCCAGCAAGGCTTCACCCTGGTCGAGCTGGCCGTCGTGCTGGCTGTCATTGGCCTGATCATCGGCGCTGTCGCCATCGGCAAGGATGTGCAGCGCAATGCCGAGTACACCAAGATCAAGAACAAGTTCATTGACCAGTGGGAGCAGGCATACAACCAGTACTACCAGCGCAATGGCGTGGTGCTGGCCGATAGCCAGACGGCTCCACAGAACATGGTCAACGGCGCTGCATTCATCGCTGCCGCCGCCAACCCGGGGGATATTCGGTCCGGCCGAGATATGACTGGAGCGGTGCCGCCTGCGGCCATCTGCCGCGGTGCCAAAGGCCAGGGCATGAACCGCAATTTCGATGCAGACGTGAACCGCGACTTGAGGGCATTGATGACCCGCGCTGGCATCCGTATGCCGCCGGGCCGTGCAGAGGGGCTGGAAGATCGCTACGTCTATCTCGATACGAATGGCAATCCCCAAGAAATCCAGGTCTGTTTCCAGTGGAACAAGCCTATGGCCACTGCTGCGGGTATTGCCGATGTGGGTGACGGGGCCGGCAACGTCATGGTCATCACGGGCCTGACGCCCGATCTGGCCCGTGCACTTGACCAGATGATCGATGGCAAGCCCGATGAGCGCGAAGGTCGTTTCCGCAGGGAGGGTGTTGCCAATGGTGCTGCCAATGCACCCGGCCAGGAATGGAATCGCACCAACCGCGACCAGATTGGCACCACCAATAACCGCAGCTTTGACGAAGACCAGGTGGAAATCGTCACCGCCATCTACCGCATGAACCAGTAACCCATCGGGCCTGCACCAGTCGCTTCCTTCACAACCCCATTCACCCTCGTCGGAGATTTCGATGAAAAAGATGCAATCGTTTCGCAAGCTTGGCCGCAAGGTCCAGCAAGGTTTCACTCTGGTGGAACTGGCCATTGTGCTGGCCGTCATCGGCCTGATCATCGGTGCCGTGGCCATCGCCAAGGACGTGCAGCGCAATGCCGAGTACCAGAAGGCGATCAACAAGTTCGCCTACCAGTGGAAGATGGCGTACGACCAGTACTACCAGCGCACTGGCGTGGTCGTGGGCGATTGCCAGCAGGCGCCCACCTACTTGGTCGATGGCTCTGAGACCACGATCAACAATGGTCCGGCCTGCACGCGTGCGGGTTCCATGGCGGTGGCTGGCATTCCGGGCAACTTTGTGGGCCGCGGCTCCAAGATCTGTGCGGGCCAAGGCTATGCCGCCAATACGGTGGGTCTCGGAGATTCGGCCCTGGCCAACCTGAACTTGCGCGAGCTGATGACACGTGCCGGTGTGCGCATGCCCCCAGGCCGTGGTGAAGGGCATGAAGACCGCTTCCTGTACATCGACTCCAACGGCAACCCCGCAGAACTGCAGGTTTGCTTCCAGTTCAACAACGCCGGTGTCACCAGCGGGGCTGGCAACGTGATGGTGATCCGCGGCCTCACGCCCGATCTGGCGCGCTACATGGACCAGGTGATCGACGGCAAGCCCGATTCCCGTGAAGGCCGCTTCCGCATCCAGGGCCGCCCCGTGCATGGCAATGGCGGTGGCGAAGCCAATACACCCGGCACCCAATGGGAGGCCAACAACACGCAGGGCGTTGGCCTGACCGGCAACCAGATGGGTAACGCCGACGCGCGCCCAGGCGTTGTCAACGACCCGAACAACAGTGTTGGCGGTGTCACTCCGGGCCGTACCCTGGACGAAGACCAGGTCATCCTGCTGACCGCCCACTGGATCATGGAGCAGTAATTGAACGGCACCCGTACCGTCAAGCTCGGGGCCCTGGCCCTGGCCACCGCTGTGCTGGCTGGGGGCGCCTGGATGGCGCAGAGCGGCCTCAAGCGGCTGGCCTTCGAACGCCAGCAGGCCGCCCAGTTGCGCCAGAGCCTGGACGGCGCCCGCAACCTCATGCCCGAGGTGGAGCGGCGCGAGCGTCTCGTCCAATCGCTCACGCAGGTGGCGCAGCAGGTGGATCGCCTGGGGTTTGATCCCTCCCAGTGGGGCGAGCGCAAGCTGCGCCGCTCGGTGGCGCCTGCCACCCGTGTCGAGGCTGCGCAGTTCCTGGGCGAGCTGGGCCGCGGCGGTGCGGGTTCGATCTTCGTAGCCGACCTCTTCGAAGTCGCCACAGTCTCTCCGGAGGCTGGTCTTTTCAAGGCCCCGGAACCCGGTGACAAGGGTTTGACATTGGGTGCCAGCGGCACGCTGTACTTCCAGACGGTTTCCGTCGCACCACCGCCCAGGACCAAGCCATGAGCGCAGCTGCCGAACACGTTTACCGCGTTGCCAATGCCGGCTGGGTGCATTGCCACGGCCACCAGGCGCAGGATGTGCCGGCCTGGCCCCGGCTCACGCACAGCGCCCTGGCGGTGCTGGACCTCGACGATGTTTTCACCGACGTCTGGCGCTTCGAGGGCAAGTCCGAGTACGCCACCGCCTTGATCGAAAAGCGCGTGCGCACCCAGGGCTTGGTGGAGGGCTCGGCCCATATCATCATGCACCGACTGGTCAAGGTGCCCGGTGGCTTCCAGGCCTTCTTCTCTGCCGTGTCCCTGGACCTGTGGCAGCGCAGTTCGCAATGGGCGCAGGAGCAGGGCGATCACTGCCTGGTCATGACCACGGGTGGCCTGCTGTGCCACGGCGTGGACGTGGGCCAGGCGCGCCTGCTGCTGTCGCAGCGCCGGCTGATGTGCTTCGCCCAAAGTGAAGAGGGCATGGTCTTCGCGTCGACCCAGGCCCTGGGTTCGGGTCAGTCCGCAATGACCAGCTCCGCCCAGGTGCTGATGGCCAACCAGAGCGCTCTGCTCAGCCGCCTGGGCCCCGATGCCGTGGAGTGGGGCGCATTGTGGAGCACCCAGCCCGCCGATGGAGAAATTTGCGTATCGGCATTGCAAGGAGTGCTGGGTGGCCCTCCTGTGGTTATGCAGGCTGCAGAACTCGCTCTGGCGGGCGAGCGTGTGCAGACCGTGCTGCCCACACTGGCGCGCGCGGCGGCGGGTCGGCATGCGCTGAATCCGTTGTCCGAGCGCGTGGCGTGGCGGGCCGAGCGGTGGGTGGCATCGCTCACCGCGTTGACGGCAGTGGCTGGCGTGGCGCTGGCGCTTCTGGGGCTGGCCACGGGCCAGCAGGCCGATGCGCAGCGCCAGGAAAGCCAGAGCCAGCGCACACAATTTGCACAGATGCAGCAGCGCATCCAGGCCGTATCGTCCGTACAGGCCCCGCAGACGCTGCTGCCGGTAGCGGACTTTTCGCGCATGCTCGACGAGGGTGCGCGCTATGACCCCATGGCCTTCCTGGCGGTGCTCAAGTCGTCGACCGGACCCACCATGCGCATCGTGCGTGTGAAGCTGGAACCTCCAACGCAGGGGCGTGGGCGGGCTTTTCGGGTGGATGGCATGGTGGCCATGGGGGCGTCGGCTTCCGTGACCCGCTGGGTCAGCCAGATGGCTGCCGCGGGCTGGACGCTCAAGGCAGTCGATCCGGCAGAGTCCGTGCCGGGCGCCTTCTCCTATGAACTGGTTGCCAAGGCTGCCGCACCCGGGAACACGAAACCATGAAATACGCAGCTTTGCTCCTGAACGCTATTGCCGTGGCCCTGCTCGCCTGGGCACTGTACGGCGTGATGCAGCTCATGCAGGCCCGCACGCCCAACGCGCGCGCCCCCGAAATGGCTCTGGCGCCTCTGCCGGAGGCGCTGCGCACCGACCAGACACGCGTGGTGGATGCGTCCGAGGCCATGGCGCGCATCCAGAAACAGGCGTCGGGCCAAGGGGTTGACCCGCAAACCCTGATTGCGCAGCCTGCACCCGGTCGCGAGATCGTGGGCAGTGTGCAGATGCCTGTCCGCTCGCTGTCCCTGCATCTGGACAACCTGGCTGCGGAGACCCAGTCCGTGGTGATCGACGATCGGCTCGCTCGCCAAGGTGCGCGTCTTCCCGAAGGCGGCCGCATCACCCGGGTGGAGCCCAACAAGGTGGTGGTCTCCGAGCGCCTGGGCCGCCAGACGCTCACCCTGCCAGAAACGGGACTGCGGGTGGGGACGCTGCGCTGGCCTGATGGGTCGCTGGCCAGCATCAACACGCAGCAGTTCAAGGCGGGCGTGCCTGGCACGGCCCCAGACAACGCCCAAGGGCCCATCAGGAGCCTGCCATGAGCATGCAATCCTTGTTTTGCTCCAGGGCGCCTCGCCATGGCGGGATCGCCTGAACCGCACACAGAAGAACCCATTTCCGAGAAATCCATGACTCACCCGAGCGGTGCCAAGGACAGCGATATGAACCATCCTCCGATCTTCAAGCCCATGGCCCTGGTGTGTGCCGCGTTCGTCCTCAGTGGGTGCGCCAATGGCCCGCCGCGCAGCGCCTCCAGCCTGCCTGCGCCGGATACGCTGGCGGCCGACCAGATGCGCGAGAACGCGGTGGCCGAGGCCAAGCGCCTGCTGGAGCACCAGCAACTGCTGCTGGCCGAGCTCAACAAGCCCGCGCAGCCCCCGGTGATCGCTCCGATGGCACCCGTGTTCGACCCGCTCGAAGGCAAGTTGATCAACGTGGCCATGTCCAAGGCCAGCATCAGCCAGATCCTGGGCGCGTTTGCCGATGCTGGCAGCCTGAACCTGATCGTGGACCCCAATGTCCTCAAGGGTGGGCAACTGGCCGACATGCACCTGCGCCAGGTCACGCTGCGCGAAGGCTTCAACGAAGTCATGCGCACCTACGACGTGGCCGGCGAGTTCCGCGGCAACACGCTGCGCGTGAACCTGACGGAAGAAAAATTCTTCTCGCTCAACTTCCTCAACGCCAAGACCAACATCCAGATGGGGTCCGGGGGCAACGTCTTCGGCAGCAGTGGTACCGGCGGTGGTGGCAGTGGCGGTGGTGGCAGCAGCGGTGGCGGCAGCAGCGGTGGCGGTTCGGGTGCGCAGCAGGGCAGCCTGACCTTGTCTGGCTCGGGCGGCAGCACCGCTGATCCTTACCAGGACATCGAAGGCGCGCTCAAGGCCATCCTCGGTGAAGGTCACCAAGGCCGCAACCAACAGCCCCAGCAACTGCAGCCCGCACAGGGCCCGCAGATCGCACCCGGCTGGACTGGCGGCACCACGAACCCCGCCCCGCCTGGCGTGCAGCAAGGCGCTCTGGCGGCTTCCACCATGGAGGAAGACAATGGCTTCACGCTGAACAAGATGACGGGCACGCTCTATGTCAAGGCCCGCCCGTCGAAGATGCGCGCCGTGGAGAAGATGCTGGCCCAGGTGCACAAGGTGCTGGGCAAGCAGGTGTACGTCGAGGCCCAACTGATCGACGTGCAGCTCTCCGACAACTTCGAGTTCGGTGTGGACTGGACCTCGTTGCGCAGTCGTCTGGCCACGGGCTTCGGCTCTTCGCCCATGCAACTGAGCGGCAGTGGCGGCACGTTGCCCAACCCGGGCACCGGTTACCCGGCACGCGCGATCTCGATTCCTGCCGCACTCATCGGCAGCCTGACCGGCCCGGCCTTTGGTGCCTCCTACCAGGGGAGCAACTACGGCATCGTGATCAACGCGCTGCGCTCGTTCGGCAACCTCAAGGTGTTGTCCAACCCCAACGTGCAGGTGCGCAACGGCACCCCGGCGCTGTTGTCGGTCGGTACCAGCTCGCGTTTCGTGTCGCAGTCGGCGTCCACACGCACGGCACCTGGCGGCGGTGCGACCACCACTTCATCGAGCGTACAGACCGATACCGTGTTCGCCGGGGTCATGGTCGGCGTGCTGCCCATGGTGCGTGAGGACGGCCGCATCGAGCTGTTGCTCAACCCCATGCAGAGCGAGGTGGACCCCGCCAGCCTGCAACTGGTGGCCGTTGGTGGCGACAACCTGGTCTCGCTGCCCAAGGTCAGCTACAAGGGCATGACCACCACGCTGAACGTAGGCGATGGCGACGTGGTCGTCGTGGGGGGGCTGATCGACCAGCGCACCTCCAGCAACGACCGCGGTGCCCCGGGTGTATCCGACGTTCCGCTGCTGGGCAAGCTGTTCGGCAACGAGAACAAAGTGCATGGCAGCCGTGAACTGGTGATCGTTCTGCGGGCACGCGTGCTATGAGTCTCATCCACGACGCCCTGAAATCCATGGACGCTCCGGCCTCTGCGCCGGCCCCTGCTGCGCCCGCGGTGGCACGGCCACGCGCTGCCACGGCACCGCGCGGAGGCCGCCCTGCATGGCTCGATGGTGCCCTGGCCTTCGCCATCGTGGTGGCGGCCGGTGGGCTGGGTTGGGTGTATTGGCAAAGCCAGATGCAGCCCAAGCCGCTGCCGCCCGTGGCTACGGCCGCAGGACCGGCGCCGAAGGCAGCGCCGCTGCTGCAGGTTGAAGTGCCCGCGATTCCCGCCGCAGCCCCCCCGGTTGTCGATGCGCCAGCGGCGAGTGCGCAGCCCGCGGTGGCCGCAGCAATTGCCACACCGGTGCCTGTTCCACAGGCCGCTGGGCCTGCGCCTTCCATGGTGGCACCTGCTGTGGCAACTCCAGCTGCCGCGCCCGCGCCGGCGGTGGTGGTCGCGCAGACGGCCCCCAGCCAGACCGACGCCCGTGCGACTACGCCACGTCCAGCAGCCGCGGCACCGCGGCCCGCCCGCACGGCGCGTGTTGCTGCACCGCCTGCGGTTGCTGCAGCACCCGCACCGGTGGTGGACGACACGCCCGTGGAGCTGCGCTTTGCCCGCTTCGTGGCCGCCATGAAGAACAACCAGACCGGCGACGCGGAGCGTGAACTGTCGGCCCTCAAGGCGCGTCTGCCCGCAGGTTCCCTGGGGTTGATCCGTGCCCAAGCCTGGTTCGAACTGCGTGCCGGCAACGACGCCGCTGCGGCCGACCAGTACCGCGCCATCCTGGACCGCATGCCTGGTGACGAAGAAGCCGCCATCAACCTGGCCAGCATCCACAGCCGCAAGGGCAAGCCCGAGGAGGCGCGCGCGACGCTGGATGCCGCACTGCGCCTGTCGCCCGACTCTGCCGCGCTGCGCTCTGCGCTGGCCCAGTTCACCCCCAACGCCCGCCAATGAGCACCAGCCCTGTCTACGCGACGCTGGGTCTGTCGCGCAACCCCTTTCCTCCCACGCCGGACGCGGGCTCGTACTTCTTTACGCCCCGTCTGGAAGAGGATTTTGCGGAGGTTGCGCACTGCATCGAGGCACGCAAGGGCTTCGTGCTGCTCACCGGCGAAGTGGGCCTGGGCAAGAGCACCATGGTGCGCCGCCTGCTCGATACGCTCAAGGACAAGAACTGCCGGTCGGCGCTGATCCTCAACACCTTCCTGCAGGACAGCGCGCTGCTCTCGGCCATCCAGAGCGACTTTGGCCTGCCACCCAGTGACTCGGTGGAACAAGGGCTGGCGCGCCTCACGGAATTCCTGATCGAGCGCCACCAGGCCGACGAGACCAGCCTGTTGGTGATCGACGACGCGCAGAACCTCAGCGTGCAGTCGCTCGAGCTGGTACGCCTGTTGTGCAACCTGGAGACGGGACAGGAAAAGCTGTTGCAGATCCTGCTGGTAGGCCAGCCCGAGCTCGAAGAGACTTTGGCAACCCCCGGGCTGCGCCAGCTCAAGAGCCGCATCGTCAAGCACGCGCGCCTGTCGGGCCTGCAAAAGGACGAGATGCCCCGGTATTTCGACTTCCGCGTCAACGCTGCGGGAGCCGAAGGGCGGCTGTCCATCGAGCCCGCCGCCGTGGATGTGGTGTACCGCGTGACTCAGGGCAATCTGCGCCAGATCCACCTGGTGCTGGACCGCTGCCTCTACGGCCTGGCCAGTACGCGCGGCTCGGTGATCACGGAATCCCTGGTTCTGCGCGCCGTAGCGGACATGCCCGCATTGGGCAATGACGCCACCACCGTGGCCGCTGCCGTGGCACGCCCGCGCCGCCGCTGGGCCTGGATCGCCGCCGGCCTGGCAGCCGGCACAACGGCCACCGTGGCGCTGGCCAGTTGGGGACTGTCATCGTCTGCTGGCCGTGCTCCATTGGCGACCGAGGGCGCCGAAAAGGCTCCCCAGGCTGCCGTGGCACCCAAGGCGGCGCCGGAGCTGGCAGCTTCCGCCGCGGCACCTGTTGCGCAGGTCCCGGCCGTGGTGCAACCCGCGCCTGTGTCGAGTACATCGGCGCCCGCCGAGCCATCTGCAACTGCGGCCTCGGCGCCTGCACCGGTGGTGGCAGACGTGTCTCCCCGCATGGCCTGCGAGGCCCAACTCAAGGCGGTTGCCTCTGCCGACGACGTGCTGCAGGTGCAGCGCCTGCCACAGCCACATGCCGCCAATGCGCTCAAACCCGCGCCCCGCGTCTGCCGGTTCACCGAAGGCCGGGACGCCTGGGTGGCCTGGCTGGGCCGCAGCGAGGCGCGCCACATCTTGGCAGCCCAGCAGGCCACGCGCTCGGTGCAGATCAAGCTCAAGGGCATGGGCCTGCTGGACGCGCGCGAACTGGACGACGGCTTTTTCGGATCAAGGACGGGCGAGGCGCTCGCCCGCTTCCAGCAGCAAAACGGCCTGGCCCCCACGGGCAAGCCAGACGACCTGACCCTCTTTCTTTTGGAGCAGCACCCGCATGTATCCGCCCGCTGACACCGTGATGGACAACGCCAGCCTTGACTTGCCACCCGGCGCTTCCGCGGTGGAGCGCCTGGCTGCCCTGCAGGAGAAAAGCCCCTCCCTGGGCTCTGCCCTGGTGAGCGCCGGCGTCGTCTCGCCCGTGGCCATCGACTACGTGCTGCAAAAGCAGAAGATCGAGAAGGTGCCCATGGGCAACCTGCTCGTGGAGCTGGGCTTTGCCAGTGCCAATGAAGTGGCGCGCCAACTGGCTGGCCAGCGCGGCCTGATGTTCATCAACGCGGCCGAGCTGCCCGAACCCGACCCGGCTGTCGCGGCGGTGTTCAACCGCTCGCTGTGCCTGACCTACGGCTTTTTGCCTGTGCGTGAGCATGAAGGCCAGATCGAGGTGGTGCTGGGCGATGCCCAGCCCGACGCCGTGCGCGAACTGGTGATGCGCAAGCTGGGCAAGACCTGCCATTTCTTCCAGGGCGAGTTCGACAGCGTCGCCCAGGCCATCCAGCAGCACTACTACTTTGCCGACAACCCGCCGGCCCGCCTGGTCGAGAGCGAGGTGCGCAAGCTCGAGGCCGACATCGACCGCGCCTACAGCCCCGCACGCCTGCTCGAGCACATGCTGCACCTGGCCGTGCGCGAGCGCGCCACCGACATCCACCTGGCACCCACGGCGCGCAGCCGCTCCGTGCTCTTGCGCGTGGACGGCGTGCTGCGCCCGGTGTTCGCGCTATCGCCCGCGCTCGACCGCCTTGTGGTCTACGTCAAGCTGCAGGCCGACATGGACGCCAGCGAGCAACGCCTGCCGCAGGATGGCAGCTTCACCGCACAGGTGATGGAGCATAACTACACGATCCGCGTCTCCACGCTGATCTCGGAATTCGGCGAACGCATGGTGCTGCGCCTGCTGCCCGAACGCAGCAGCCTGGACAAGCTGGCCGATCTGGGCTTTCTGGAGGACGACGTGGCCGTGATGGCCAAGGCGTTTTCCAAGCCGCACGGGCTGATCCTCATCACCGGGCCCACGGGTTCGGGCAAGAGCACCACGCTGCATGCCGCGCTGCGCATGCAGCCGCTGATCGAGCGCAACGTGCTCACGGTGGAAGACCCGGTCGAGTACCGCGTGCCCGTGGCCTGCCAGACGGAGGTGAACCGCCGCGCCGGCTACGAGTTTGCCAACGCCATGCGCCACTTTCTGCGGCATGACCCCGACATCATCCTGGTGGGGGAAATCCGCGACTCCGAGACCGCGCGTGCCGCACTCGATGCATCGTCCACTGGCCACTTGGTGCTCTCCACCCTGCACGTGGGCAGCATCTTCGGTGTGATGCCGCGGCTGAAGCTGCTGGGTGTGGATACCGAGACCATTGCAGAAAACCTGGTCGCCGTGATCAACCAGCGCCTGGTGCGCCGCATCTGCCCGCACTGCGCCAAGCCGCGCCTGGCGACGGAGGACGAGCGCCGCTGGCTGGGCCTGACCAACCCCGACTCGTCGCCCCAGGTGTTCCACGGAGCGGGCTGCCACCATTGCCGCGATACCGGCTACCTGGGCCGGCTGCCGGTGTACGAGATGCTGGTGGTCAACCGCGACCTGGCCGACGCCATTGCATCGGACGCCACGCGCGCCGAGATCCGCCAGCGCGCCATGGGCGCGGGCATGCGCCCCATCCTGACCCTGGCGCGCAACCGCGTGCTGGCAGGCGAAACCACCATGGACGAGATCCTGCGCACGGTGGGTGACGACTGACGGAGCAGCCTTTCTGGCGCACACGACCCATGGCCTCATCCCTCAATACCTACTACTACCGCGTGCTGCTGCCGCATGGCGGCGTGCGCTCGGGCCTTTTGCGCCTGGCGGTCAAGCGCGAGGTGTCGGTGCGCATGCGCATCGAGTCGGACACCGATGGCACGGTGCTCAGCCTGTACCGCTTTCCGGGCTGGCTGGCCTTCTTCTCCGAGGTGCTCATGCACCTGTTTCGCCGCCAGGTGCGCGGCGAAGACCTCGCGGGTTTCCTGCGCGACATGGGCCTCATGATGCGTGCCGGCGTGCCCGCGCTCGATTCGCTGCAGACCCTGGTGGACGAGAGCGATACCTCTGATAACCGAGCCATGGCCTATGTGGCGCGCAACATGCTCGACGACCTGAACGCCGGCGTGGGCATGACCGAGGCCTTCAACCGCCACCCCGATGTGTTCCCCGAGACTGTGCGCAACCTGGTCTCCATCGGCGACCAGACCGGCACGCTGGACCGCATGCTGGGCGAGGCGGCCGAGCATGTGGAGCGCATGATCAACATCAAACGTGACATCAAGACCGCGCTGATCTACCCGGCCTTCGTGTTCAGCACCATCATCGGCGTGGCGATCTTCTGGATCTACTACGTGGTGCCCAACATGGCGCGCCTGTTCAAGCAGATGCAGGCCAAGCTGCCGCCCATCACCGAAGGCCTGGTGGCTTTCGCCAACCTGCTCTCCACGCATCTTCCCTGGGTACTGGCGGTGGTGGCCGTCGTGGCCATCGTCTTCACCGTGCTGTTCAAGCGCTCCGAGAGCTTCCAGCTGGCTGTCTACAACGTATTGCACCGTCTGCCGATTTCGCGCACGTTGCTGGTGTCTTCGGGCATGGCGCACATGACGGAGCACCTGTCCATTCTGGTGAGGGCAGGGGTGGACCTGGTGTCCAGCCTGCGCATCCTGGGGCGTGCCACCAAGAACCGCTACTACCGCACCCGCCTGATCCAGGTAGCCGAGTCGGTGTCGCGCGGCGAATCGGTGTCGTCGTCCATGCGCCGCGTAGGGGGCTTCCCGGCCATGGCGGTACGCATGATTTCGGTGGGTGAGGAGTCCGGTAGCCTGGACGAGCAACTGTCGCACCTGGCCGAGGACTATCGCAAGCGCCTGGAAGTGGTCGTCAAATCGCTGGCCGAAATTCTGAAACCCGTGATCATCCTGATTGCCGGCGCCTTGTTTCTGTTCCTCATCGTGGCGCTGCTGCTGCCGGTCTACGACCTGGTGCGCCAGTCGGTGAGCCAGACCATGGGGATGGGGCAGTGATGCGGTCGACCGCTTTTCCGATCCTGGCGCACCGAAGCGTGCCCGGACTGTGTGGAGACACGCCAAGGGACGAGGCCTTCCCGCTGTATTGGACGGGGTGCTGAATGCGCAAGGAAGTATTGATCGGTGGAGGCCTAGGTCTCTTGCTGCTGGTGTTGTTGGCGGGCGGCATGTGGCTGTCGGAGCGCACCCCTGAGGCCCCCGTGGCAATCGCGCCGGCCGCAACCCCGCGCGTGGCCGGTAGTCCTGCCGCAGCACCGGGTGTGCCCACGGTGGCGGATGCCGCCTCCCAAGCGCAGGCCCAGGATCGGCGCCGTCGTCTGGCCGAGGTCCGGGCCGAGTTCAACGCCTTGCGCGCGCAGGGAATGCAGGCGCCTCCCGAAAAAATGCGGGCCCTGGTGGACGAACTGGAGGCGGCTTCCCCTCCGGGCTTCGACCCGCGCTATTTCCAGACGCTGCGCAGCATGCTGGACAGCAGCGCCAAGGTTCAGGCCCTGAACACCGAGCTACAAGGCATGGGCCAGGGGAACTCGTCCAAGGACATGGCGCGCAAGGAGGCCATTCTGGCCGAGCTGCGGGTGATCGGTGAGCGCGTGAGCGCCGATGCGCGCAAGCTGCAAAGCTATGTGCCGACAGGTGCGGCCACGCCGGCCACGCCATCGCCACCGCCGGGAGCGAAGACTCCATGAGCTCGCAGGCATACCTTCGTCATGCAACTCGGTGGCACCGCGCAATGCAGGGCGGCTTTTCGACCGTGGAAATTGCGGTTGCGCTGGTGGTGGCCGGCCTGATGTCGTGGGCGGCCTTCAGCGGCTATGAAACCGTCACGGCACAGCAGGAGATTGAGCGAGGCCGCGCCGAGGCCGATCAGTTGCAGTCCATCCTGCGTGCCTTTGCGCTGCGCCACGGCCGGCTGCCTTGCCCCGACTCGGACGCAGTGGCCGATGGCTATGAGAACCCGCCGAATGGCAACTGCGCCGCCGGCAATCAGGTGGGCTGGTTTCCCTATGTGAGCGTGGGCCTGGCCATGCCGACGGACAAGTTCCGCGCGCGCTACTCGGTGTTTCGTGCCGCGAACCTGGCCGACCCCAGGAGGGATGCCGATCTTGCCGTCGTCACGGAGCGAACCGGGGATCCGGATCCCGCGGTCCCCGGCAACAACTCGGTCTCGACCTTCCGTGACGTCACCGACCTCATTGCCGGCCTGAACAATGCGGCCAACACGGCCATCGTGCCGTTCGCGGCCACCAGGACCTATCTGACAGGCGATGCCGGCATGGCCGGTGCCATCGATTGCGCCGGCAACCAGGTCATGGCTGCCGCCTACTGGATCATCGTTCCGCTGCAGGACAAGAGCGGCGATGGTGACCGCTTTGACGCCCCCCATACCCCCTCCAGTGTGTGCGCCGCCAGCCCTTCGGCACCTCTGCGCTTTGGCTCCGACGACGTGGTCGTGGCCGAATCCCCCGCCCAACTGGCTGGCTGGCTCCGCAGGAGCCTGCCCTGAGCGGCGCTTGCTTTGATGGATCCCATGACAACCCATTCCACAGCCCATCGCCTGCGCCCAGCGCCCGGCCGCTCGCGCGGCTTCGGCCTGGTGCAGGTGCTGTTGCTGATCTCCGTGATGGCGGGTCTCGCAGCCATCGGCTACATGCAGTGGCGCGAGCGCACGGCCATTGAAACGTCCCGCCAGGAACGGCAGGCCTTGTCGCAGGCCGACAAGGCCCTCATTGCCTATGCCACGGTGGCGGGCAGCCTGCCATGCCCTGATGTCGATCGCGATGGCTTGCAGGACTGCGGTGCGGGCAACCAGAGCGGATGGTTGCCCACGGTGACCCTGGCCCTGGCGGGTGTCGACGCCGGTGTGGATGTGGGGCAATTGCGCTACATGGTGCAGCGCCAGGGCGGCGACTATGACCTGACGCTGCTCACGGATTCCTGGAGGCCCTTGGAGTACTCCGATACGGCACCCCAGACTTTCTTCAACATGCGCGCGACAGGCGCAGGCGCGTACCCCGCTGACATCCTGACCCTGACTGATCTGTGCCAACGCCTGGAGGTGGGGCGAACGACCACGGCGACCGTGACCGCCACGATGGCCCGGGTCAATGCGTCGCCGCTGCGCGCCACTGCCTACGCGATCGCCCATCCCGGCATCGGCGATGCCAATGGCGACGGCAATCTGTTCGACGGCGCCAACTCTGGGGCCGATCCCAACCTCATGGAAGATCCGGGTCGCCGACCCGTGCTGGCCACGTACAACGACTTGGTGTTGGAGCGTTCCTACGCCAGCCTGCAGAGCGCCTTCCACTGTAATCCGCTGATCGATTCCATCAATACGGTGGCCCTGGGGCATGACGTGGCTTCTGCGGTCTGGGAAATGCGTGCCGACAACATCGAGGCGGCCAAGCGCGCGCTGATCTTCTCCACCTTGGCCGCGGTCATGACCGGGCTGGAAATCACATTGGCCATTGCCGAAGGCATCTCCGATGCCGGGAATGCGGCAGCGGAATGGATCACCTGCGCAGCGACCCTGGGCCTGGCGGTCACCGCATGTGCGGCCGCCCCTATCCACACGGCGGCCGCTGCCCTCGCGGGCGGGGTGATCTACGCGAATGGCCTGGCCGTCGCCGCCAATGCCATCGCCGCCGGCATTGCCGGCCAGGCGCTGAGGCTTGCCGATGGCAGCGTGCCGCAGGACCAGCTGTGCCCTGTGATGGACGACGCTTTCTACGCGCGCCAGAAAGAGGCACGGGACCGTGCCGTCAAGGAAGTTGCTGATGCCCAGGCCGCTCTGGCTGTGGTGGACGCCGAAATTGTGGCCAAGCAAAATGAGCTGGCCACCGCCATTGTCAACCGGGACGCTGCAAAGAACACCCTCTACACCGTCGTCCGCGCGGGGCGCAACACCCCTGCGATGGACGCGCTGATCAATGCGCTGTATGTCGCCACCGAGGCTTGGGGCAATGCCTACTATGACTCCAACCTGGCGCAGTCCAACTTCACCCAGGCAACCAACCTGGCCAATCATTGGAATGCGGAGGTTGCCAAGTACAACGCCATGCTGGCAGACAGCGCAGGAACCATTGCCCGGCTGACCGGTGAAATCGCAACGCTGGATGCGCAGATCGCGGCCATGAATCCTGCCAATCCGGCGCTGCAGGGGCTCAAGGACCAGCGGTCCGGCAAAGCAGCCGAACTTGCGCTGGCCCAGGACACCAGGGGGCTCACGGCCATGCGCGACAAGGCCGTTGCCGAGCAGGCCAAGGCCCAGGCTGCGCTGACGGCCGCAACAGGCATACGCGACAGCGCCAACACGACTTTCAACACCGCCAAGACGGACTATGCGGCAGCCTACAGCGCACTGGTGTCTGCTGCGGGGCGGTACAACCTGTACGACAACAATGGCAATGTGGTGGATTTCCGGTGCACGACAGGGTGCTTGGTGGGGGATCCTGCCGGCAAGAACATCTCCGTTGCATTCAATGACGCCATGGGGGACCTGTTCGGTTTTGGTGCCACCGTCAGCCCGGACCTCAATGCCAAGATGCTCCGGCCGGTGACGCTCCAGAAGGAACTCGATGCGCTGCGGCGTAAACGCACCGCTGCCGACCAGCGGGTCAAGGATGCCAACTATGCGCTGTCCCAGATGCCCACGGGCACAGGCAACGCGCCTTGCAATATCACCGGCCCGTCCGTGGAGCCCATGACACCAGAGCAGGCAGCTGCCATCCTTGAGCAGGTGGATCGCAAGGGAGGCACGCGATGATCGCGCCCACGCAACCCACCGCACGCCTGCGCCAGGCGGGCCTGTCGCTGGTGGAGCTCGCCGTGTCGCTGGCCGTCATCGGCATCCTGGGGATCATCGCCTGGCGCTGGGTGGCGTCCACGCGGGAGCCCATGCAGCGCACCGCCATGGTGGCCGAGCTGGTGCAGGCCCAGTCTGCGGTCGAAGGTTTTGTGCTCTCCCGGGGCCGGCTGCCATGTCCCGCTGCCACCACCGCAGGCACGGAGGCCTGCGGCAATGCTGCAGCGGTGCTGCTGCCATGGCGTGAGCTGGGGCTCAGCAGCCGTTTCAGTCAGTTGCGCTACGGTGCCAATCAAACCGGTGTCTACAACCTGGCCAGCGCGACCACGCCCAACATGGTCAAACCCAATCTGGGTTTTGACTACACGCAAGGGATTCTGGACGTACCGCAGAACACGGAGATGGATGCGGCGCTCGGCCGGTTGCGAGGCGCATCGGGTGCCATTCCCGCAGCGGTCACGCAGGGAGGGCTCACCAATGGCCTCGACTGGTGCCGTGTGCTGCGCCGCTATGCAGCCGATGCGTCGCCGCCTGCGGGGGTGCTGAGGGCCACCAATCCGGTAGATGCGACCTTCATCAACCTGGCGTTCATCATTGCGCACCCGGGTGCCAACAACGTCTTCGAGGGCAACAACACCGGGGCGGGTTTCGATTTTCCAGGGCGGGCCCAGACCAACACGTTCGACGACCTCGCCGTGGGCGTGGGGCCTGCCGATCTGTCAGCACGCATCGGGTGCGTGGCCCGCCTGGGTGCCATGCAGGCGGCGGCGCAGGGGGCCTACACGGCCTACGACAACGCCCGTGTGGTGCAGGAGTACTGGAAGCTGCGGGTGTTCGACATCGCCCAGGCCAAGGCAGCGAGGGAGAGCGCCGAGACCGGTGTCATCCTGGCCGCGATGAATGTGGCGCTGGCGGCGGGCAGTGCGGCACTGGCCGTGGCGTCGGCGGCAAATACCGAGGGTCTGACCATCGCTGGCATCGCGCTGTCCATTGCCAATGCGGTGTCCGCCGCCGTGGAAGTCGGGCTTGCAGCCACCGATCTGACGGAAGCCCAGCAGGCAGAGCGCGATTCGGTCGCCAAGGAAGCGGCTTCGCGGGTCTACATGGCACACGTGTACGACACGTTCTCGGCCGCGTTGAATGCGGCTACTGCGCTGGATGCGAAAGGGCTCAACCCATGAAACACCGCATGATGGGTTTCACCCTGGTGGAGCTGTCGGTCATTCTGCTGGCGCTGGGCCTGATCTTGCCGGCCGCCATCATCTTCTGGCAGCTGTCCGAGCGGCACAAGGTGACCACGGTGCAGATGGATGTGCAGCAGCAGTCCCGTGACGCGCTGGTGGGCTTTCTGCATGCCAACTACCGCCTGCCGTGCCCCGCTGACAATCCCCAAGGGGTTGAGAATTGCGTTGGCGGCGGCCAGGTGGGCTTTCTGCCCTGGCGCACCCTGGGCCTTCCACGGCCGGAGGCGGGCATGCTGCGTTACGGCGTGTTTCGCCAGCCATCGGGCGGCGCCACCGCCAACGCGCCGGCCGACCGTGATCTGGCCGCACCTCGCGACCGCATGAACTCGCTGCGCGTGCGTACCCCCGAACCCAAGCCCCAGAACCACACGGAGGCGCCAAACCCGCACGCGCCCCCGGTGCCTGAGGTTGCCACCAGCCTGACCAGCTTGCTGGGCAAGACCTATTCGGGCGACGATGCCGTGCCTCTCAATGCGGACTGCCGGGCATCGAACGTGCCGCCGGGCGCGGCAGGGCCGCCCACCCAGCCGTGTCCCCTGGCGGGGGTTGGCGGCGTTGGGGCGGTCAATTTGATCGACATTTGCCTGGCCTTGAACACTGCCAGCACGCCGGTGGTGGGGCCCGCCGGGTTTCTGGCCACCCAGGTGGGAGCGCAACGGCGTCCGGCGGCCTTCGTGGTAGCTGCTCCCGGCATGCTGGATGGGAATGGGGATGGGAATGCATTCGATGGCGCCAACAGCTCGGCGAGCAACGCAGACCCGACCTTCGATGCGCCCGGCAAGGCCGTGACCAACGTTTACGATGACATTGTGATCGCCGCCAGCCCCTCGGAGCTGTTCGACGAGCTGCAATGCGGCGCCTCGCTGTCGGCGGTGTCGCACGCCCATTTCAACGTGGCGACGGGGGCCTTTGTGCTCGAGCGTGCCATGTACGACTACCGCGACCAGCTTTACATCGCCATCGTGCTGGCACGCGCGGACGTGGCCATGGCCGCGGCGGGCATTCTGTCTGCTGCGGCAGGATCATTGGATGCGGCCAAAGAAATGGTGTCTGCCGTGGCCGACACCACGCTGACAGCGGGTGCGCGCTCGTTTCAGATCGCGCTGGCTGCTGTGGGCATTGGCCTGGCAGTGGCCAGCGATATCGCAGCGATCGCCGCACAGGTCGACGCCGCCTTGTCCCTGGCCGAGGCTGAGAAGGTGTTCAATGATTTCGCGGCCCATACAACGAGGATGACCGAGCTTTCCATCGACGTGAATCTGAATGCCCTGAAGGCGGATGCCATTGGCCATTGACGACCTATTGACCACCGAGTTACGCACCATGACTTCCTCCACACATCCATTTCCCCGCGACAAGGTCCGTAGGCGCCAGCGCGGCTTTTCGCTGCTGGAGCTGAGCGTCGCGCTGGTCGTCATCGGCCTGTTGATCGGCGCCGTGGCCGTGGGCCGTGACCTGCAGCGTTCTGCGGCCAACCAGCGCCTGTCCACCGACTTCATTCAGGGCTGGCAACTGGCCTATGAGGCGTATTTCAATGGGGTGGGGCGGCCGCCGGGAGATGATCCGCTGGCTCCGTCGGGGCGGGTCAACGGGAACGGTGCCAATGCGGGTCTTCCGTTGTGCGGGGCCCCCATGATCAATGCCTTCCTGGCCGCCGGCATTCGCGTTCCCACTGGGCGCACTGAGGGCCAGCAAGACCGGTATGTTTATTTGGACAGCAATGGCAATCCCCAGGAGGTGGCGGTGTGCTTCCAAAGCGCCCAGTGGTCAGAGCCAGGCGCTGCGGTGGGCACCTATGTGGCGCTGCCGCGCAATGTGATGGTGATCCGCAATGTCACCTATTCGTTGGCAGGGGCACTGGATCAGCAGATTGACGGGCGCAGTGATGCCCGGTTCGGTAGCTTGCGTGCGACCACATTGGCCGCGGATGTGACGGCCAACAACCCCGGTCAGATCTGGCCGGTCGATGATCGTATGGCGTTTGGCACTGTGGCTGTAACGACCCTGGACGAGTCCCAGGTGGCCGTCGTAGAGGCGCTTTTCAAGATGACGCGCTGAATGCAGCACGTGGCGGCCTCACACCCCCGCCAACTGAAACCTCTGGTCAAAGTTCATCTTCCCCAGCACCTGCAGCGCCGCAGCGAGCAGATTGCCGTCCACCTTGCTGATGTCGAGGCTGTAACGGCGCTCGGTGGAGACCACGTCCACGCTCTTGCTGCCCCATTGCACGGCGACCAGCGGGGCGGGGCGGCTGCCCATGCCGGCACCGACGAACACGCCGCGCTGCTCGGGGCGGAGCATGAACTCCAGCCGGGGGGTGCGCTTGAGCGTCAGGCGGTCGGTGCCCTGGGGGCCGAACGCGAACGAGACGATCCAGTCGTCTTCGTCTTCCACGGTCAGGATCGGGACGCGCTGGGGTGGTGGCATGGTGGGTGGTGTTGGGTGACTCTGTGCCTGCGGCTGGCCTGGACCAGAGGGCGCAGGCCAGGCGGCGGTCAGTATGCCGTGCAATAGCCATGCCAGAAGAGGGGCGAACCCGAAGTTGGGTGTATCCAACGCCGTCCCGGTTTTGTCAGCAAAATGCAAGGACTTGTCGTACAAGTTTCTGTGGCGTGGCCCCCCAGAATGCGTGCTGCATTGCACCAAAAGATGGCGCTGGTCCTCAGCCCTGTGCCAAGGACCCTGCCAGCCGCCCCACGGTGGCCAGCGCTTCCTCGAAGCGCTCTTGCGCCGGGTGCCCGTAGTTGATGCGCACGCAGTGGGCAAAGCGCTGGTCGGCCGAGAAGATCTGCCCCGGCGCCAGGCTGATACCCTGGGCCAGGGCCTGGCGGTGCAGCGTGAGGGCGTTGACCGGTGGCGGCAGTTCCACCCACAGAAAGTAGCCGCCCTCCGGCCGCGACACCCGGGTGCCGGCCGGAAAATGCCGGGCGATGACCGCCAGGGCGCGTTCCTGCTGCCGGGCCAGGCTGCGCCGCAACTGGCGCAAATGCCGGTCATAGCCGCCTTGGGCCAGGTACTCTGACAGCGCCTGCTGCGAGGGCACGGCCGCTGCCAGCGTGGTCATGAGCTTGAGCCGCTGCACCGCCGTGGCAAAGCGGCCGGCTGCCACCCAACCCACGCGGTAGCCGGGGGCCAGGCACTTGCTGAAGGAGCTGCAATGCATCACCAGCCCCTCGGTATCGAAGGCCTTGGCCGGGGGCGGGCGCTCCGGGGCGAAGTGCAGCTCGCCATACACATCGTCCTCGATCAGTGGCACCTGGTGGCGCGCCAGCAGGGCCACCAGGGCGCGCTTCTTCTCCTCGGGCATCAGGCTGCCCAGCGGGTTCTGAAAGCTCGGCATCAGCCAGCAGGCCTTGACAGGGTGGCGCTCCAGGGCCTCGGCCAGGGCGGCCAGATCGATGCCCTCGCGCGGGTGGGTCGCCACCTCCACGGCCTGCAGGTTCAGCCGCTCCAGCGCCTGCAGGGCGGCATAGAAGGTGGGCGACTCCACGACCACGATGTCGCCAGGCCGGGTCACGGCCTCCAGGCAGAGGTTGAGCGCCTCCATGGCGCCGTTGGTGACGATGAGCTCGCCCACATCCACCGCCGTGCCATGCAGCCCATAGCGCAGCGCGATCTGCTGCCTCAGTCGTTCGTCGCCTGGCGGCAGGCTTTGCACGATGTCCCAGGGGTCGAGTCGGCGCATGCCACCCGACAGGCAGCGCGCCAGGCGCTCCAGCGGGAACAGCTCCAGCCCCGGGAAGGCCGAGCCCAGCGGCACCAGGCCGCGCTCGCGCGCCGAGCCCAGCACCTCGAACACCAGGTCGCTGATGGCCACGCCGGTCGATCCGGCCGCCGGCTGCGAGGGCAAGGGCTCTGCCGGGGGCACCTGGCCCGGCACCGCGGGCAGCCGCGCACTCACGTAGTAGCCCGAGCGGGGGCGCGCATGGATCAGGCCCTGGGCCTCCAGCAGGTAGTACGCCTCGAAGACCGTGGAGGGGCTGATGCCCCGCGTGCGGCTGGATTCGCGCACCGAAGGCACGCGGTCGCCCGGGCGCAGCGCGCCGCTGTGGATCAGCTGGGCGATCGTGTCGGCATGGCGCTCATAGCGTTTCATACTGAAAGGATTTTGATCTAGTGCAAACTGATCCGTATTTTTAACCTGAAACTGAATCTGTACTGTTTTTCGGGGCAGGCGTAGAGTCCGTCACATCCCTAAAAAAGAAGCCGCCGCCCCATGATCGATCGTCTGCGCAGCCTGCTGCGCCCTCTCGTTGTCGCACCGCTGTGGATGGCTGCCGGCCTGGGCTGTGCGCTTGCCCAGCCTGCTGCTGCACCATCGGCCCCTGCGGCGGCCGCCACTGTTTCCGGTGGCATGGCATCGCGCGTGCTGGCCTGTGTCACCTGCCACGGCAAGGAAGGCCGGGCCACGCAGGAGGGCTACTTCCCGCGCATCGCGGGCAAGCCGGCGGGCTACCTGGCCAATCAACTGCTCAATTTCCGCGAAGGCCGGCGCAGCTACCCGCAGATGACCAGCCTCATCGAGCACCTCACCGACGATTACCTGCGCGAGATGGCCGCGCACTTCGCCGCGCTGGAGCTGCCATACCCGCCGCCGCCTGCGCCTCAGGCACCGCCCGCAGCGCTGGAGCGCGGGCGCCTGCTGGTGCAGCAGGGCGATGCGGCGCGCAACATTCCCGCCTGCGTGCAGTGCCACGGCCCGGCCATGACCGGGGTCAACCCCTTCATCCCTGGCCTGCTGGGCCTGCCGCGCGACTACCTCAACAGCCAGCTGGGCGCCTGGAAGACCGGCCAGCGCCGCGCCCATGCGCCCGACTGCATGGCCGACATCGCGCGCCAGCTCACGCCCGACGATGTGAGTGCCGTATCGGCCTGGCTGGCCGCCCAGCCCGTGCCCGGTGGCGGCAAGCCTGCCGCCGGCCTGGCTGGTGCCATGCCGATGCGCTGCGGCGGGGTGGATGGCGTGCCTGTGGCCGGGCGCTGAAGGGGCATGGCATGAACGCACGAACCATCCTCTGGACGATCTCTTCCACCCTGGCTGCGTTGGGCATTGCCGCTGCTGCGGTGATCACCCTCAACTTGCGCGGCGAGGAGCCACTGCCTTCCGCTCCCGAGGCCTTCACCTCCAGCCCCGAGCTGGTGGCCCGTGGCGAGTACCTGGCGCGCGTGGGCAATTGCATGGCCTGCCACACCACGCAGGGCGGCGCGGCGTTTGCCGGCGGGCGCGGCATCGAGACGCCGTTCGGCGTGGTGCACAGCTCCAACCTCACGCCCGACAAGGCCCATGGCATCGGCCAATGGTCATCGGCCGAGTTCTGGCGTGCCATGCACCACGGCCGCTCGCGCGACGGGCGCCTGCTGTACCCGGCGTTTCCCTATCCCAACTACACCCAGGTCACGCGCGAAGACTCCGACGCCATCTACGCCTACCTGCAAAGCCAGCCCGCCGTGGGTGAGGCCAACCGGCCGCATGCGCTGCGCTTTCCGTACAGCACCCAGGCGGCACTGGCCGTGTGGCGGGCGCTGTTCTTTGCACCGGGCGAGCCTGTGGTCGCATCCTTGCAGACGGCCGAGTACAACCGTGGCGCCTACCTGGTCAACGGCCTGGGCCATTGCACGGCCTGCCATACGCCGCGCAATGCCCTGGGCGCCACCTCGGACGCCCAGGCCTTCAGTGGCGGCCTGATCCCGGTGCAGAACTGGTATGCCCCGGCGCTCAATGCCGCGGCCGAGGCCGGCGTGAAGGAGTGGCCGGTAGAGGATGTGGTGGCCCTGCTCAAGACCGGCACGGCGCCCCATGGCTCGGTCATGGGCCCCATGGCCGAGGTGGTGTACCGCAGCACCCAGTACCTCACCGATGCCGATGCGCGCGCCATGGCCGTCTACCTGCAGGACCTGCCGCAGCAAACGGTCGCGCCCCCGCCGGCCGCCGCTCCCGTGGCATCGGCGATGGCGCGCGGCGCCAAGGTGTACGAGCAGCAGTGTGCCCAATGCCATGGTGACCAGGGGCAGGGCCAGCCCGGCGCCTTCCCGCCGCTGGCGGGCAACCGCGCCGTACTGCTGGCCGACACCAACAACCTGGTGCGCGTGGTGCTGCAGGGCGGCTACCTGCCGGCCACGGCCGGCAACCCGCGCCCCCACGGCATGCCGCCGTTCCGCCATGTGTTGAGCGACGAAGACGTGGCCGCCGTCGCCACCTTCGTGCGCAACAGCTGGGGCAACCAGGCGAGCGCGGTGGGCACCATCGAGATCTACCGCGCCAAGGAGCGCCGCGGCATGTAATGAGGGCTCAGGAGGCGCCGAGTGGATGCGCCTTCATCTTGGCCATGTACGACTCGGGCTTGATGTCGGTGTAGTTGGGCACGTCGGCCGTGAGGGCGGGCGCCGTCTGCTGCGCCGCGGCCTGGGCCTGTTCCACCGTCTCGAAGAAGGCATTGGTCAGTGCCACCACCTGGCCCGGGCGAGGCGGGCCGGGGTACATCACGCGATCACTCTCCAGCCGCACCAGGCCCAGCGGGCCCAAGGCCTCGCGCGCGATGCGCATGTGCTCGCCGTGGTAGTAGTCATGGTCGAAGCGGGCACCTTCGTGCCAGCGGTACAGGGCCGTGATCTTGATCATGCAGGGGCTCTCCCAATCTGGGGCGGCCGGGATGGCCGCCGTGGCCTGCACGTTAAGGGCGCATGGCACGCGCAGGCAGCCGCCTGCGCGACACGCCTGTCACCCAGGCATCAGTGCGCTCTGCTCTTCTTCGTCGGTCTCGCCGAGGAAGCCGCCGCTCTGGTGGCCCCACAGCCGCGCGTACACGCCGCCCAGCGCCAGCAGTTGCGCGTGCGTGCCTTCCTCGATGATGCGGCCGGCATCCAGCACGATCAGCCGGTCCATGGCGGCGATGGTGGACAGTCGGTGGGCGATCGCGATCACGGTCTTGCCTTGCATCAGCCCGTCCAGGCTCTGCTGGATGGCGGCCTCCACCTCGGAGTCCAGCGCGCTGGTGGCTTCGTCCAGCAGCAGGATGGGCGCGTCCTTGAGCATCACGCGCGCGATCGCCACGCGCTGGCGCTGCCCGCCCGAGAGCTTCACACCGCGCTCGCCCACATGGGCATCGAAGCCGCTGCGGCCCTGCAGGTCGCTCAGCGTGGCGATGAAGTCCGCCGCTTCGGCGCGTTTCGCCGCAGCCTGCATGTCCTCCTCGCTCGCATCGGGGCGGCCGTAGAGGATGTTGTCGCGCATGGAGCGGTGCAGCAGCGAGGTGTCCTGCGTGACCATGCCGATGGAGCGGCGCAGGCTGTCCTGCGTGACATGGGCGATGTCCTGACCGTCGATCAGCACCCGGCCCGAGCGCACGTCGTGAAAGCGCAAGAGCAGGTTCACCAGTGTGGACTTGCCCGCGCCCGAGCGGCCGATCAGCCCGATCTTCTCGCCCGGGCGGATGGTCAGGTTCAGGTCGTCGATGACCGGCCGGCCATTGCCGTAGGCAAAAGTCGCCGCCTCGAACTTCACCTCGCCCTGCGTCACCTGCAGCGGCTTGGCATCGGGCGCATCCACCACGGCGCGCGGGCGCGTCAGGGTGTTGATGCCGTCCTGGATGGTGCCCACGCTCTCGAACAGGGTGGTCATCTCCCACATCACCCAGTGGGCGTGACCCGAGACGCGCAGCGTCATCGCCGTCACGGCCGCCACGGCGCCGGCACCCACCTCGCCCAGCGACCACAGCCACAGCGCCGTGCCGCAGGCCCCGAGGATCATGCCCACCACCAGGATGTGGTTGACGATCTCGAACTGGCTCACCAGGCGCATCTGCGCATAGCCGGTGAGCTTGAAGGCGTCCATCGCCGCGCGCGCGAACTCCGACTCGCGCCGCGTGTGCGAGAACAGCTTCACCGTGGCGATGTTGGTGTAGGCGTCGGTGATGCGCCCGGTCATGGCCGAGCGTGCGTCCGCCTGGGCCTTGCCCACCTTGCCCAGGCGCGGCACGAAGTACCAGCAGGCCAGGCCATAGGCCACCATCCACAGCGCAAAGGGTGCCAGCAGGCGCGCGTCGAAGCCCGCCAGCAGCACCAGAATGGTCACCAGGTACACGCCCATGCCCACCACCACGTCGGTGGTGGTGAAGATCATGTCGCGCACCGCCAGTGCGGTCTGCATGATCTTGGTGGTGATGCGGCCCGCGAACTCGTCGGCATAGAAGGCCATGCTCTGGCCCAGCATCAGCCGGTGGAAGTTCCAGCGCAGGCGCAGCGGGAAGTTGATGGCCAGCACCTGGTGCTTGACGCTGGTCTGCACGGCCACCAGCGCAATGGAGGCCAGCAGCAGCACGGTGATGCCCACGATCTGGCCCTTGCGCTCGGCCCACAGGGCGGCGGGGGGCACGCTGGACAGCCAGTCCACCACATGGCCGAGCACGGCGAACAGCAGGGCCTCATAGATGGCGATGGCGGCCGACAGCGCCGCCATGACCAGCACATAGCCCTGCATGCCTTGCGCGCAGTGCCACACGAAGGCCAGGAAGCCTTTGGGCGGGAGATGGGGTTCCGGGGCCGGGTAGGGGGCTACGCGTTTCTCAAAGAATCCGAACAAAGTCATTGCTCCTAGAAAGGGAGGCGCTTGCGGGCGCGCCCTTTTGACCACATGGTAAGCCCGCCTTGTGACCCGCCGCACCAAGAGGGGCATTGGGGCGGGCTCGCGTGCCCCGGTACTGCATAGAATCCGCCCCCATGCAACTCCATCGTGTAACTGCTGCGTTCAATCTTTTCCGCGGCGTCCGACCCTGCGGCCCGAAGGGCGCTGCCGCATGATGGCCGCCGCTCCCTTGACCTGGGCCATCATCGGCGTGGCCACGGCCGCCGTCATCGTGCGGCCCTTACGGCTGCCCGAGGCGGTGTGGGCGGTGGCCGGGGCGTTGCTGCTGCTGGCTTGTGGCCTGCTCACACCGGCGCAGGCCTGGGCAGGGGTGCTGCGCGGGCACGACGTCTACCTGTTCCTGGCCGGCATGATGCTGCTGTCCGAGCTGGCGCGGCGCGAGGGCGTGTTCGACTGGCTGGCCACGCTGGCCGCGAAGCAGGCCCGGGGCTCGGGCCGGCGCCTGTTCGTCTGGGTCTATGCGGTGGGTACCCTGGTCACGGTGTTCCTGTCCAACGATGCCACGGCCGTGGTGCTCACTCCGGCCGTGTTCGCCGTGGCGCGCGCGGTGGGCGCTTCGCCCTTGCCTTACTTGTTCATCTGCGCCTTCATCGCCAATGCGGCGAGCTTCGTGCTGCCCATCTCCAACCCCGCCAACCTCGTGGTCTGGGGCAGCGGCATGCCGCCCTTGGCGCACTGGCTGGCGCTGTTTGCGCTGCCTTCGCTGGCTTCCATCGCTGCCACCTACCTGGCTTTGCGCTACATACTGCGCAGCACCATCCCCGAGACCATTGCCAGCACGGTACCCGAGCACCCGCTGGGCGTGGGCGGGCGCGTGGCCGCCGGGGGGCTGGCGGTGTCGGTGCTGGTGCTGGTGGCCTGCGCCTGGCTGCGCATCCCCCTGGGCTGGCCCACGCTGGGTGCTGCGCTGGGCACGCTGGCGCTGCTGGCCTTTGCCTGCGGGCGTGCGCCGTGGCAGGCGCTGCGCTCCGTGTCGTGGGACGTGCTGCCGCTGGTGGCGGGGCTGTTCGTCTTCGTGCAGGCGCTGGAGCACACGGGTGTGGTGGGCCTGCTGGCCAGCGTGCTGCGCCAGGCGGCTGCCACCTGGCCGCAGGGCGCAGGCACGGTGCTCGGGGCCTTGCTGGGAGTGGCGACCAACCTGGTCAACAACCTGCCTGCGGGGTTGCTGGCGGGGGCCTCGCTCGACGCGGCGTCCGCCTCGGGCACCGTGCGGGCGGCCGCGCTGATCGGCATCGACCTGGGGCCCAACCTCTCGGTCACAGGCTCGCTGGCCACCATCCTGTGGCTTTCGGCGCTGCGGCGCGAGGGCCTGCACGTGGGGGCCTGGCAGTTCCTCAAGCTCGGGCTGGTCGTGATGCCGCCCGCACTGCTGTCGGCCCTGCTGGTGCTGCAGGCCGCGCATTCGATGCACCTGCTCGCCCCTTGAGTGGGCAGCCGTTTACTGGGCCGTGGTGGCGGCCTTGGGCTGCTGGCGGTAGACCACCGTGATGCGTGGTACGCTCTTCACGCCGGGCTGCTTTTCCAGGAAGGCGTAGAGAAACGCCGTCAGGCTTTTCTCACACAGCGCCATCACCGCCGGTTCGGAGGCCATGGCCTGGCCTTGCTGCTGGGCGCGCCTGGCGGCTTCTTCCTGCAGGCGGATGATGGCGGCCTTCTCATCGGTGAGCAGGCCGCCGGCGACCACGCGGTGGCGCAGTTGCGTGACGGCCGGGGTGGCCACCAGCCGGGGCGGGTTCACGTGCACCTCGATGCCCTTGTCCGTCGCCTTGAGGTCGTACTGGCCGGGTGCCAGGTCAAAGCCGAAGGCGTACTCGGCCGTGTAGGTCACGGCCACCACGCCGGTGGAGGCCAGGCCCAGCACCGACTTCTCGATGATCTGCGTGCTGCCTTCCTCGCGCACCACGGTGGCCGACAGCAGCTTCATCTGCTCGGCCAGTGACTGTTTGCCCACCGTGAGGTAGCTGGTGTAGCGCGTATAGCCCAATAGCTCCTGGCTTTGCGCCTGCACCTCGCTTTGCAGCAGGGCCACCCGCTCGCGCGCCGCCCACCACACTGCGCCGGCCGCCAGCAGGCTGCCCGCGATGAACGCGAGGGCTATGCGCAGCAAGGTCCGGGTGAGGTGCATGGAGACGGATTACAGCAGGAACACGATCGCCACGGTCAGCACGCCCAGCGCCAGGTTCACGCCCACCAGGGTGCGTATGGACGCCAGTGCCTTGCCGCCCGCGGCCCAGTCCGAGGCCGCCACGGCCACGCGCAGCCGTTTGTACAGCGCAAAGCGGATGTGGCCGAAGATCGCCATCATCACCAGGCCGATGGTGGCCATGATCGTCCACGACAGCGGCATGGCAAAGCGCCCGCCCGATTGGGCCGCGGCCTTGGCCACATTGCCGATCATCCACAGGCCCGAGCCCAGCACCAGCACCACGGCCACCGATACGGCGGCAAAGAAGCGCTGCAGCACGTCGTGCATCAGTTGGAGGCGCTGCGGCGGCTCCAGCGACAGCGTGGCCGGGCGCAGGAAGAAATGGGCGAACACCATGCCGCCGATCCAGACGATGAGGGACAGGACGTGGACGAACTTGAGCGCGGCGTAGAGCATGGCGGACGAACAGGGGGGGACCCGGCAATGGTTGTAATGGCCTGATTGTGCGGTGACTTCCCTGCAGGCCATGCAGGCCATGCAGGCCATGCAGGCCGAGGGGATTACGCCCTTGCCAGCACCTCTGCGATGAACGGCCCCTTGGCCTCGGTGTAGCCCTCGCGGTCATGCCGGTAGCGCAGCGCCAGCTGGCGCTTGAGCGCCGCATAGCCGGCGGTCAGCTCGGCACTGCCGCGCAGCGCATCGCGAAAGGCCAGGCGCTGGCGCCACAGGGCGCTGCCCAGCGGCACCAGGTGCAGGTGGTGCGTGCGGTGGGCCGGGCTGGGCTTGCAGAACCAGTGCATCTGCTCCGGCTTGTAGGGGGCGTACAGGTAGTCCAATGGGGCCACTGCGGAGATGGCGTCCATTGACCCGGCCAGCGAGTGCACCGGTGCCATGATGTCGATGACGGGCTTGGCGGGCAGGCCTGGCACGGCCGTGCTGCCGATGTGCTCCACCGGCCCCGCCAGCCAGGGTGCCAGCACCTCCTGCAGCCGCTGGCGCTCGGCCTCGAACAGGGCCGGCCAGGCGGGCTGGTAGTCGACCACTTCTATTGCCGCGTCGCCGGTGCCGGGTGCCGGGGTCATGGTGGGTGGGTGTCAGGCCGCCCGGGCCGCGGTGGGCGTTGCCGCCGTGTGCACCTGGTTGCCGCCGTTCCTTTTGGAGACATACATGGCCTCGTCCGCATGCACCAGCAGGTGGTGCTCTTCGCGGCCATGGTCGGGGTAGATGGCAACACCGATGCTGGGCCGGATGTGCACGGGCCGGCCTTCCAGGTCGAAAGAGGGGCCGAAGGCTGCCAGGATCTTCTCGGCCACCGTGTGGGCGTGCTCGCGCGCGTAGCCGCCCTCCAGCAGCACCACGAACTCGTCGCCGCCGATGCGCGCCACGGTGTCCGAGCCGCGCACGCATTCGAGCAGGCGCTGCGCCACGCGCTGCAGCAGCAGGTCGCCCATGGCGTGGCCCAGGGTGTCGTTCACCTCCTTGAAGCGGTCCAGGTCGATGAACATCAGCGACAGCAGGCTCTGGTCACGCTTGGCACGGGCCAGGGCCGTCTTGAGCCGGTCCAGGAAGAGCTGGCGGTTGGGCAGGTGGGTGAGTTGGTCGTACTGCGCCATGTGTGCCAGCCGTTCGTGCATCTGCTTGCGCTCGATGGCCGCCGCAACCTGGGTGGAAACGAACTGCAGCAGCTCCCTGTCCTTCTCGGTGTAGGGGGCGTGCTCGGTGTAGCCCTGCAGTACCAGCGCGCCGATGGTGCCCCGGTGCGTGTGCAGCGGCGCGCCCAGCCAGTACAGGGGGGCACTGCCGTCGTCGGCCGGCTGCAGGTGGGCGGGCAGGGCGGCACGCGTGGCCGGTGTGAGCAGCAGCGACTGCCCGCTGCGGATGACCTCGGCGCACAGGGCATCGCTGGCCAGCGCCAGCGTGCCGGGGGCAGGGTGGCGCTCGTTGACATGGTAGGGGTAGCTCAGCACGCCCTGGCTTGCGTCGTACAGCACCACCGAGAAGTTCACGGCCGCCAGCAGCCGCCCGATGATCTGGTGGATATGCTCGAACAGCGCGATCAGGTCCTTGGCGGTGTGGGCGGCTTCCGAGATGGCGTAGATGGCCGCATGCATGGCCTCGGTGTTCTTGCGCTCCGTGATGTCGTGGGCCACGGCCAGGCGTACCTGCCGCTCTTCGAGCCAGCGCGCGGTCCAGCGGATGTGCGCGATGCTGCCGTCCTTGCGCACATAACGGTTCTCGAAATGCAGCTGCAGCTCGCCCCGCATGATGGCTTGGGCCTGGCGTTCGGTGGTGCCACGGTCATCGGGGTGCACCAGGTCCAGCATGCGCAGGCCCACGGCTTCATCGGGCCGGTAACCGAAGATACGTTCGAACGCCGGACTCACGAACAGCACCCGGCTGTCGGGGTCCACGATGCAGATGGCGTCGAGCAGCAGGTCGACGACGCTCTCGGAGGAAATGCTGTGCATGGAAGCGGGGCAGCCTTCAGGGGCAAGGCCGTAGGTGCTGCGTTGCGACCATTGTGCCCCGTATTGGGTGGAATATGTGACGAAATGTCGGTGCCGAGGTGTTGCTCTCCGTCCTGGTGGGGGTGGGTGCGGCTGCAGTCCCTACATACCAAGGGGTTACCCGATGGTGCACTGCATAATCACGAATCACTCGCATTCTCGAATTTGCCATCCTGCTTTCCATGGCCACCCACATCGCTTCCCGTCTGCACCTGGTCTCGCGCATCGCTGCCGGCACGCTGGGCAGCTATGCATTCACCTGGGGCTTCATTGCTTTGCTCGTGGGCACGATGTTCGCGGCGGGCCTGCCGTTCCATGATGCCGAAGCGCTGGGCTACATCCTGGGCTTTGTGGTGTTGCTGGTGGCCTTTCTGTGGGCCTTTTGCGCCACCAGCCTGGCGCGCGTGTGGCTGGTGCTGGCCGGTGGTGGCGCCCTGATGGCGGGGGCCGCTTCGCTGGTCCAGCACGCCCTGCTCTGATCCCTTGTTGCCGCGCCGTCCCGGGGCAGGGGTGGCGCACCTGGAGACCTGTCGATGTTCCAAAATTTCCGGCTCACCATGGCCTGGCTGCACACCTGGTTCGGCCTGGTGCTGGGCTTTGTGCTCATGGTGGTGTTCTTCTTCGGCTCGCTCTCGGTCTTTGACCGGGAGATCGATCGCTGGGCCATTCCCGGCACGCGTTTCGAGCCGCAGCCCATGCCCTCGTTCGACAAGATCCTCTTGCCCGTGTTCCAGGACATGAAGCCCACGCCCGAGGCCATCGAGCAGGCACGCAGCCGCGTCAACGGCCCCATGGCCGAGAGCTTTCCGGTGAAGCGCTGGGGCGCGTACACCACCCACCGGGACCCGGTGCTGGGCATCTTCTCGGGCCATGAGCTGGCCAATGCGAAGACCAAGGACGATGAGGTCTTCGGCATCCGCACCATCGACCCGCGCACGGGCGCCGCGCTGCCCGACGACCACCTCAAGATCGGCAGCCGCTTCTTCTACCCGCTGCACTACAGCCTGCACCTGGAGTGGAAGAACCTGGGCTACTGGATCGTGGGCTTTGCCGCGCTCATCATGATGGTGGCGCTGGTCAGCGGCGTGGTCATGCACCGCAAGATCTTCCGCGAGCTGTTCACCTTCCGCCCCAAGAAGCACACCCAGCGCAGCACGCTGGACCTGCACAACCTCACGGGCGTGGTGGCGCTGCCGTTCCACTTCATCTTCGCGCTCTCGGGCCTGGTGATCTTTGGCGGCATCTATTTCCCGGTCACGCACACCCAGCTCGACCCGCTGCACGAGTTGCACGAAAAGCACGAAGCCAAGGAAACCGGCCTGCCGCATGAAAAGGCCGGTGTGCCCGGCACGCTGGCCTCGGTCGATGCCATGGTGGCCGAGGCGCAGCGCCGCTGGGCCGCCAAGGGCATGGCTGGCGACGTGGGTTTTCTGGCCGTGCAGCACGTCGGCGATGCCAACGCCTACGTCAGCATCTACCGCGCCGGCACCGACCGCGTGACGCTCACGGGCGAGGGCATGCACTTCAAGGGATCGACGGGCGAACTGATCCGCGAAGACCCGCCCGTCACCGTGGTGGCCGGCATCAACAACTTCCTCACCGGCCTGCACCTGCAGCACTTTCGCCACTGGCTGCTGCGCTGGCTCTACGTGCTGGGCGGCCTGTCGGGCTGCGTGTGCATCGCCACGGGCTTCATCTTCTTTGTGGAAAAGCGCAAGCGCAACCATGCTAAACAGGGTGTGAGCGGTGCGCGCTGGGTGGACGCCTTCGCGGTCACCACCGTCACGGGCATGCTGATCGCCACCTTCTCCATGCTCATCGGAAACCGCCTGCTGCCCACCGACCTGCCGGCGCGCGGCAGTGTGGAGCAGTACCTCTTCTGGGGCGCCTGGGTGCTGGCCTGCGCGCACGCCATCTGGCGCACCGCGCCCATGGCACAGGCGCGCATGTCACCGGCCTGGGCTGAGCAGTGCTGGGCCACTGCCGTGCTGGCCGTGGCGGCCGTGCTGCTCAACTGGGTGACCACGGGCGACCACCTGCTGCGCACCATGGGCAATGGCTACTGGCCCGTGGCCGGCGTGGACCTGGCGCTGCTGGCCGCCGCTGCGCTGGCCGTGGTTGCCGCCCGCAGGTTGCGGCGCCGCGAGGCGGGTGCCACGGCTTTGGCCACGGGTGGCGCGTCGCCGGAGGCGGCCAATGCCTGATTCGCTGCTCTATGTCGTGGCCCTGCTGGCCAACGTGACCGGCCTGGCCTGGCTGGCGCTGTCGATGGACGTGCACTGGGAGCAGGTGCGCGGCCCGGTGCCGGCGGGCCGTGGCACGGTGGTGCTGCTGCGCTGGCTGGGCGCCGCCGTGGTGGCCGCTTCGCTGGCCGTATGCCTGTCGGTGGACCACGGCTCCATGGCTTCCCTGGTGTGGTTCATGGTGCTGGCCGGCTCGGCGCTGACCATCGCCTTCACCCTGGCCTGGAGGCCGCGGCTGCTGGCCCCCCTGGTGGCCTGGGTACCGGCGACCCCTTCTGTTCTGAAATGACAAACCCGCCCGCACCGGGGCGGCGCGGGCGGGCTCTTGCTGACAGGCTGGGCGATCAGTCCAGCTTGAGCTTCTGCTTGGCCACCACGCCCTTGTAGAGCTCGAATTCGGCCTTGGTCTGGGCCGTGAATTCCTGCGGGGTGTTGCCCACCACGAGCGAGCCGGTCTCTTCGATGCGCTTCTTCACGGCCGGGTCTTCCAGCGTCTTGCGCACGGCTTGCGAGATGCGCTCCACCACGGCCGGCGGCAGGTTCTTGGGGCCGTGGATGCCGTAGAAGGCCATGCGGTTCACGGGCTCGAAGCTCACTTCCTTGAAGGTCGGCACATCGGGCAGCGAGGGCAGGCGCTGCGGCGCAGCCACGGCAATCGCGATCAGGCGCTTTTCCTTGATGAAGGGCAGGGCGGAGGGCAGGTTGTCGAAGATCATCGGCACCTGGCCGGCCACCGCGTCATTGAGGGCCGGACCCGCACCCTTGTAGCCGATGTGTTCGAGCTCCAGGCCCGAGAGCGACTTGAACAGTTCCATCTGCAGGTGGCCGATGCCGCCCGTGCCGGAGGTGGCGAACGAGTACTTGCCCGGGCTGGCCTTCACTGCGGCCATGAAGCCCTTGAAATCCTTGCCTACGAAGCTGGGGTGCACCGCCAGCACATTGGGCGTGGCCGCCATGTTGACGATGGAGGTGAAGTCCGTGAGCGGGTTGTACTTGACCGCCGGGTTGATGGCCGGGGCCGAGGCCACGCTGGACACGGTGGCCACGCCCAGCGTGTAACCGTCGGCGGGCGAGCGCGCGATTTCGGTCGCGCCGACCACGCCGCCAGCACCGGCCTTGTTGTCCACCACCACGGGCTGGCCCAGGGCCGTGCCCAGGGACTGGCTGACCACGCGGGCCACGATGTCGGTGGTGCCGCCGGGGGCGAAGGGCACGATCAGGCGCACGGGCTTGTTCGGGTAGTCCTGGGCCAGCGCGGGCGCGGCGCCGGCCAGCAGGCTGGCGGCGATGGCCACGGCGCTGCCGAGCTTGAAGGAAGGGGATGTCGTCATAGGGTGTCTCCGGACGGGTTGTGGTGTTGAAAAGGCCGGGCTGCGTTGGCTGCACTGCCCGCCCTGGCGTTTTGCAGCTTGTGTGCCAGGGCCGCTGCAAACGCCGTGCGCAGCCCGCCAGGCCGCACCAGCCTTGGGTTCATGCCCTCGCGAGGGCCTGGAAAGCCGACACCCCCACTCAGGAAAAGCGGCGGATTTCCACACGCCTGCCGGCGGTTTGTGCGGATTTCCAGACAGCCGGACCTGTCAAGCGAAATAGCCCCGCTGGCCGCATGCCGGCGGCCGCGCACAATGCGGCCTGTCTGCCCCGTGGGGCGGCCGTGCTCCTGAACCCTTTTTCCCTCGCTGCTTGAAACCCACCCGTTCCCTGCTGAGCTCCGGCATCGCGCTCCTGGCCTGCGTGTTCGCAGGTGCGCTGGCCTACCGCTGGTCGCTCGACGCCCAACTGGCGGCGCAGCAGCGCGGCGCCAGCCAGCGCCTGGCGTTTGCCGCCCAGAGCCTGGAGTCGCTCCTGCAGCGCAACGAGGCGCTGCCCGCGCTGCTGGCGCTCAACAGCCGCACCAACCTGGCCCTGCAGCAGCCCACGGCGCAGAACCTGCAGGCCGCCAATGCCTACTTGGCCTCGGCCGTGGCCCTGGCCGGCGTGGACACGGCCTATGTGATGGACACTGAGGGCCTGACCCTCGCGGCCAGCAACTGGAACCTGCCGAGCAGCTTCGTCGGCCAGAACTATCGCTTTCGCCCCTATTTCGAGGCGGCCATGCAGGGGCAGATCGGGCGCTTCTTCGGCGTGGGTGTGACCACCGGCCGCGCCGGCTACTTCATGGCCTCGGCCTTGCCGCCCGAGGCCCCGGCGCCCGGCGTGGTGGCGGTCAAGATCTCGCTCGATGCCTTCGAGGCGGCGCTGGCCGAAGGCGGCGACACGGTGCTGCTGGCGGATGGGGAGGGCGTGGTCTTCGTGAGCACCGAGCCCGCCTGGCGCTACCGCACGCTGGCCCCCATCCCCGCGCCGGTGCGCACCCGCCTGCAGGGCGTGCAGCAGTATGGCAACTACCCTCTGACGCCCTTGCAAGGCCACGGCCCCCGGCCCGTCGATGGCGACACCCTGCGCCTGCAGCAGGCGGGCCAGCAGCGCGACTTCAGCGTGGCGGCGCGCACGGTGGGCCCGCTGGGCTGGCAGATGCTGCTGCTGGCCGACCAGCGCCCAGCCCGGCAGGAGGCGCTGGTCGCCGGCCTGGCCGGCGGCCTGTGCGCTGCCCTGGTGCTGGGGCTGGCCCTGCTGCGCCGGCTCGACCGGCAGGGCCGCGCCGAGCGCGCCGCCAGCGCCGAGCGGCTGCGCGAAGCGCATGGCATGCTGGAGGTGCAGATCGCCCAGCGCACGCGCGAGATCACCGCCGCCAACACGGCCCTCGAAGAGCGCGTGCACGCGCTGCAGCAGGCCGAGCAGATCGTGCGCGGTACGCGCGACACGGCAGTGCAGGCCGGCAAGCTCGCGGTGTTGGGCCAGATGGCGGCCGGCATGAGCCATGAGCTCAACCAGCCCCTGGCGGCCCTGCAGACCCTGTCGGACAATGCCATGGCCCTGCACCAGCGCCAGCGCGGGGAGGACGTGGCCGAGAACCTGCGCCTCATCAGCCAATTGGCCGAACGCATGGGCCGCATCGTGCGCCAGCTCAAGAGCTTCGCACGCAAGGAGCCGCCGGCCCTGCATCCCTGCAGCGTGCGCGAGGCCCTGGACCATGCCCTGCTGCTGCTGGCTCCGCGCTGCCAGGCGGTGGATGCGCAGATCGCCGTCGCTGCCTTCGATGAGCGCCTGTGCGTGCTGGCCGATGCCACACGGCTCGAGCAGGTGCTGGTCAATCTGCTGCGCAACGGGCTCGATGCCGTGCAGCACCAGGCCGTGCGCGAAGTGCGCTTTGCCGCCGAGGTGCAGGCCGGTGGCCAGGTGCTGCTGCGTGTGGCCGATACCGGCCGTGGCATGGACCCCGAGGTGCAGACCCATCTGTTCGAGCCGTTCTATACCACCAAGGCCGGCGAAGGCCTGGGCCTGGGTCTGGCCATTTCGCGCATCATCGTGGAAGGCATGGGCGGCACGCTGGTGGCGGCCAACCTGCCCCAGGGCGGCGCCGAATTCACAGTGGGCCTGCCGGGTGTGCCGGGCCCAGCGGCTATCTGCATGAACCAGGACATTGCATGACTCCCTCTCCAGGCGGCAACCCGACCGTCTACCTCGTCGAGGACGACGCCATGGTGCGCCGCGCCTATGGGCAGGCCCTGTCGCTGGCCGACATCGAGGTGCGCGCCTTCGCCCACGCGCAGGCCGCGCTCGATGCCTTCGGCCAGGACCGGCCCGCCGTGCTCGTCACCGACATCCAGATGCCCGGCATGGGCGGCATGGAGCTGATGCGCACGCTGCGCGCGCAGGACGCCGAGCTGCCCGTGGTGCTGGTCACCGGCCATGGCGATGTGGCCCTGGCCGTGGACGCGATGCGCGACGGCGCCTACGACTTCATCGAAAAGCCGTTTTCCTCCGAGCACCTGGTGGCCACTGTGCGGCGCGCGCTGGAGCGCCGGGCCCTGGCCGACGAGTTGCAGCAGCTGCGCGAGCGCAACCCGCATGATGCGCTGGGCACGCTGGTCGGCCCGTCGCCCGGCATGGCCGAGGTGCGTCGCCTGGTGGCCGCGCTGGCGCCGCTTGGTGTGGACGTGCTGCTGCACGGCGAGACCGGTGCCGGCAAGGAGGTGGTGGCGCGCGCGCTGCATGCGGCCAGTGGGCGCAGCGGCCCCTTCGTGGCCATCAACTGCGGCGCGCTGCCCGAGAGCATCATCGAAAGCGAGCTCTTCGGCCACGAGCCCGGCGCCTTCACGGGTGCGACGCGCCGGCGCATCGGCAAGATCGAGCATGCCAACCAGGGCACCTTGCTGCTCGACGAGATCGAGTCCATGCCCCTGTCCCTGCAGATGCGCCTGCTGCGCGTGCTGCAGGAGCGCGAGCTCGAGCGCCTGGGCAGCAACCAGAGCGTACCCATCACCTGCCGCGTGGTGGCCGCGTCCAAGGTGGACCTCAAGGCGCTGGCCGCAGAAGGGCGGTTCCGCTCCGACCTGTACTACCGCTTGCATGTGGCCCACATCGCCATACCGCCGCTGCGCGATCGCCCGCAGGACATCCCCGTGCTCATGGCCCACTTCATCGCCCAGGCCGCAGCCCGCCATGGCCGCCCGGCCCCTGCCTGGACCGACCGGGACCTGGCCGCCTGGCTGGCGCACGACTGGCCCGGCAACGTGCGCGAGCTGCGCAACGCCGCAGAGCGCCTGTGCCTGGGCCTGCCCACGGAGCCGCTGGGGCAGGACGATGCCTCGGCCCCGTCGCTTGCGGCCCGCGTGGATGCCTTCGAGCGCAAGCTGTTGCGCGACACCCTGCGCCTGACCCAGGGCAACGTGGCGCGCGCGGCCGAGATGCTGCAGATGCCCCGCAAGACGGTCTACGACAAGCTGCAGCGCCACGGGCTGACGCCTGGGGACTTTGCGGCGCGCCCTGGGGCTGGGACCCCCTCTACATAGAGAGGGGGATGCCCCACAGTGCTGCAGGACCTCTCTGGGGAAAATTCTTCGGGTTTTCCCTGCGAGGCCATCAAAGTGGTGCTATAGTCGAGGGCTTCGCTGCACAGAGGTCCTTGTTAGGGGTTTCGGGTGGTGGAGAAAGAAGGTTTGAAAAAACTTTCGAAGTTTTAGAAAAGTCGCTGAAAACTCGGTATACAATCTAAGGCTGCGCTGACAAGAGTAGGTTGCCGAAAGGTGGTTGAAGTTGAAGGCGTGTTGGGGTG